>NZ_JBSGXP010000024.1:0-70296 GCF_053610105.1 Kitasatospora sp. NPDC054939
CCCGGGCACCGGGCCGGCGCACGGGAGGGCGGCAGCGGGGACGGGGCGTCAGGCCCCGCTGTGGCGCAGCATGTCCGCGCGCTCGACCACCTTGACCCGCTCGCGGTCCTCGGCGGCGCCCAGCGCGCGCTCGTGGGCGTCCAGCAGCTTCCAGCCGTCCCACGTGGTGTACCGGGTGCCGCGCTGCTCCAGGTGGGCGGTGACCGCCTCCGGGTCCGGCTCGACGGCGCCGGGCAGCCGGCCCGCGGCGTGGTCGGCGAGCAGGCAGGCCACGGTCTCGTTGGCGTCGCCCTTGGTGTGGCCGATCAGGCCGACCGGCCCGCGCTTGATCCACCCGGTGACGTACGCGGCCTCCTGGTGGGAGCCGTCGGCGGCCAGCACCCGGCCCGCCTCGTTGGGGACGGTGCCGGACACCGGGTCGAACGGCAGCTTCGGCAGCTCGTCCGAGTAGTAGCCGACCGCCCGGTAGACGGCCTGGACGTCCCAGTCCCGGAAGCGGCCGGTGCCCCGGACGTTGCCGGTGCCGTCCAGCTCGGTGCGCTCGGTGCGCAGGCCGACCACCCGGCCGTCCTCGCCGAGCACCTCCACCGGGGACTCGAAGAAGTGCAGGAAGATCCGGTGCGGGCGGGTGCCGGGGTCGCGGATCGCCCAGTTCTCCAGCGTCGCGGCGACCATGTCGGCCTGCTTGTTGCCCCGGCGGGTGGCGATCGAGCCGTCGTCGTACTCGATGTCCTCCGGGTCGACGACGACCTCGATGGTGGGGGAGTGGTCGAGCTCGCGCAGCTCCATCGGGCTGAACTTGGCCTGCGCCGGTCCGCGCCGGCCGAAGACGTGCACGTCCACCGCCCGGTTCTGCTTCAGGCCGTCGTACACGTTCGGCGGGATCTCGGTCGGCAGCAGCTCGTCGGCGGTCTTGGCGAGCACCCGGGCGACGTCCAGGGCGACGTTGCCGACCCCCAGGACGGCGACCTGCTCGGCCTCCAGCGGCCAGGTCCGCGGCACGTCCGGGTGCCCGTCGTACCAGGAGACGAAGTCGGCGGCGCCGTACGAGCCCTCCAGCCGGATGCCGGGGACGTCGAGCGCCCGGTCGGCCATCGCGCCGGTGGAGAAGACCACGGCGTCGTAGAAGCGGTGCAGGTCGTCCAGGGCCAGGTCGTTCGGGTAGTCGACGTTGCCGAACAGCCGGATCTGCGGCTTGTCCAGCACCTGGTGGAGCGCCGTGACGATGCCCTTGATCCGCGGGTGGTCCGGCGCCACGCCGTACCTGATCAGCCCGAACGGCGCCGGCATCCGCTCGAACAGGTCGATGGAGACCCCGGGCTCCCGGGCGGCGTCGGACTTCAGCAGTGCGTCGGCGGCGTAGATGCCGGCGGGGCCGGCGCCGACGATCGCGACGCGGATGGGACGTGTCATGGTGGGCGTTCCTCCGGACGGCGGGCGGGGCGGCTTGGTCGAAGCCAACCCCGCGAAGGTGTTCAACAGTAGGTGGTATGAACCTATGAGGTCATAGCTCAGCCCTATGGGGCGGGGGTCGGCCCGGGCTCGAACCGGACTCGGGCAGGACTCGGACCGGACTCGGACCGGGGGTGGCCGTCGAACCGGCGGCCGCCGCGGCGGTACGCTCACATCCGCCCGACGGGAGAGGACCGAGCGATGCAGCCGCTGGTGGCCGGCGATCCGGAGCGGATCGGCACGTACGAACTGGTGGGACGCCTCGGCAGCGGCGGCATGGGCGAGGTGTTCCTCGGCCGCTCCGCCGACCGGCGGCTCGCCGCCATCAAGGCCGCGCGCAGCGAGTACGCCCACGACACCGAGTTCCGGCGGCGCTTCGCCCGCGAGGTCGAGGCCGCCCGCCGGGTCGACGGCCGGTTCACCGCCGCCGTCCTCGACGCCGACCCGGAGGCCACCCGCCCCTGGCTGGCCACCGAGTACATCGCCGGAGTCTCGGTCACCGAGGCCGTCGCCACCGCCGGACCGCTGCCCGAAGCCTCCCAGTACGCCCTGGTCGCCGGCATCGCCGCCGCCCTGGAGGCCATCCACGGCGCCGGACTCACCCACCGCGACCTCAAGCCCTCCAACGTCCTGCTCGCCGACGACGGCCCCCGGGTCATCGACTTCGGCATCGCCCGGGCCGGCGACCACACCCAGATCACCATGACCGGCACGGCCCCCGGCACCCCCGGCTACATGGCCCCCGAGCAACTGCGCGGCACCGGCGTCGGCCCCGCCACCGACGTCCACGCCCTCGGCGCCACCCTCGTCTTCGCCGCCACCGGCCACGGCCCGTACGGCCAGGGCGACCCGCTCGCGCTGATCTACCGCACCATCGAGGGCGAACCCGAACTCGACGGCGTCCCCGCCGCACTGCGCCCCACCGTCGCCCGCTGCCTCGCCAAGGACCCGGCCGACCGGCCCACCGTGGCGCAGCTGCGGGAGCAGTTCGCCGTCGGCGCCACCCTGCCGCGCGGGCAGTGGCTGCCGCCGCAGCACAGCACCATGGTGCTGGGACGGCAGGAGGCGGCGCACGCGGCGGCCACGGCCACCGCCCTGCCGCTCGTGCCGCCGGCGGGGACGTTCGGGACCTCCGGGACGGGCCTTACGGCGGCGACCTCCGGCGACGCCGGGACCTCCGCCGGCGCGGGGGCCGGGGCCGTCACCACCGCCGCGCCCGCGGCCCGGCGCGGACTGTCCCGGCGCTCCCTGCTGTTCGCCGGCGCGGGCGGGGCGCTGGCCGTCGGCGGCGGGACGATCGCCCTGCTGCGCACCCTCGGCGACACCGACGACAAGGGCGGCCCGTCCGGGCGGCAGCCGGCGCCCTCCGGGTCCACCGACCCGGGCGCGGCCCCGGCCGCGGACTCCTCCGACGGGACGGCCGCCCCGGAGGGGACGTCCTCCCCGCCCGCCGCGGCGGACGCGACCACCCCGCCCGCCGAGGACGGCCCGCTGCCCGCGATCACCTCCGGCCGGGCGTTCGGCGAGACGCCGACCCTCGCCGTCGGGCGCGGCGAGGCGCCGGCCGAACTCGTGCTGCGCACCGTGGTCCAGGGCAGCGGCGCCACCGTCGCCGAGGGCGACCACATCGCCTGCCACTACCTGCTGCAGCCCTGGGACCGCGCCGAGGTCCTCGACAGCTCCTTCGCCCGCGGCGAGCCCTTCACCGCGCAGATCGGCATCGGCCAGGTCATCAAGGGCTGGGACATCGCCCTGACGGGCAAGCAGGCCGGCAGCCGGCTGGAGTTCGCCGTGCCGCCGGCCCTCGGCTACGGCTCCCAGGGCACCGGCGAGATCAAGGGCACCGACACCCTGGTGTTCGTGGTCGACATCCTGGAGGTACGGAAGCCGTAGGCCCCGGCGCGGTCCCGGGGCGGTCCCGGGCGGCCCCGCCCCGGACGGCAGGAGCCCCGGGCCGCGCCCGGCGGGGGGCGCGCCCCGGGGCCCGGGTCCGCAGGTGCGGCGGGGTCAGAACACCGGCAGGCCGTCGCGGACCAGCTTCCACGAGTCGGTGGCGAAGTCGGCCGGGTCCAGGACGCCCTTCGCCTTCACCCAGGCGATCATCGCGTTGCGGATCTCGTCCGAGTTGGCCCACACCTTCGGCGCGGCGGCGACGTGCGGGAAGTTGCCGCCGCCGTTGGCGCGGTAGTTGTTGACGGCGAGCACGAACTGCCGGGCCGGGTCGATCGGCTTGCCCTCGAAGGAGAGGCCGACGATCCGCGAGCCGACCGGCCGGGCGATGTCGATGTCGTACGAGACGCCGTACACCGAGTCGTAGTTGTAGTCCGGGGTGTTGCCCGCGTTGGTGAGCGCGGCCCGGTCGACCGGGGCGCCGGGGGCCAGCTGGTTGTAGTACCTCGCAGAGAACTCCAGGTAGTCCTTGAGCTGGGCGCCGGTCAGGATCCGCGCCTCCAGGGTGTTCTCGTAGATGTACAGCCCGGCCGCGTCGCGCAGCTTGACCTGGCCGGCCGGGATGCGGGCGGTGCGGTTGAACGGCGCGGCCTGCGCCAGCACCGGCAGCGCGGCGTACTGGCCGCCGGCCAGCGCCTCGCGGACCACGTCGGCCTGCACCCGGCCGATCAGGTCGATGATCGGGGTGTCGCGGAACGGCGCCTCGGCGATGGACAGCTCGGTCTTCGCCGTGCCGATGACCTGGTTGACGTAGTCGACGACCTTCCTGTGCTGCTCGGTCATCAGCCCGACGATCTCCGGGTCCTCCGGCACGGTGTTGGAGTTCAGCACCCGCGCGGCGAGCGAGACCACCTTCCAGGCGCCCTGCTCGAACTCCACCTCGAAGTCGAAGCAGGTGAGCCGCTGGCCCCAGCAGAGCGGCTCGGAGAGCACGACCGTGCGGCCGGTCTCCTTGTTGGTGATCAGCCGCTGCGGGACCTCCTTGTGGGCGTGGCCCACCAGGATCGCGTCGATGCCGGGCACCTGCTCGGCCAGCGCGCCGGAGGCGTTCTCCGCCCAGGGCAGCTGGTCGCCGTAGGAGGTGGCCTCGTCCACGCCCGAGTGGGCCGCGACCACGATGACGTCCGCGCCGGCGGCCTTCATCCTCGGCACCCAGGTCCGCGCGGTCTCCACGATGCCGGGGAAGGTCATCTTCCCGGCGACGTTCGCCTTGTCCCAGAGCGCGATGCCGGGGTTGGTCAGGCCGAGGATGCCGACCTTCAGCGCCGGGCCGCGGTCCAGCTTGAGCTTGCGGATGACGTACGGCGGGAACGCGGGCCGCTCGTTGCGGGCGTTCAGCGCGTTGGCGCCGAGCAGCGGGAAGTCGAGCTGCTCCTCGAAGGCGCGCAGGGTGTCGATGCCGTAGTTGAACTCGTGGTTGCCGAGCGCGGCGGCGGTGTACTCCATGGTGTTCATGGCGAGCGCCATCGGGTGCTCGGGCGCCTCGTCGGCGTCGGTCGCGATCGGCTCGACCCGGGCGTAGTAGTACGTCAGCTGGGTGCCCTGGATGGTGTCGCCGGCGTCGATGAGCAGGGTGCGGTCCCAGCCCTTCTCCTCGCGGACCTGCTTGGCCAGCGTGGAGATCTTGGCGAGGCCGACCTCGTTGTGGGCCTTGTCGGCGTAGACGGCGTCGGTGAAGTAGTCCCAGTTCAGCACCCGGCCGTGCAGGTCGGTGGTGCCCATGACGGTGAACGCCTGCCGCTTGCCCCGGCCCTTGGCGCGGGCGTCGGGCGCGGGGGCCGCCGCGGCGGGGGAGGCGGCGGCGAGCGTCGCGCCGCCGGCCAGGGCGGCACCGGCGGCGGTGGCGGCGGACCGGGCGACGAAGTCACGGCGGTTCAGGGGCATGGAGGCGACTCCCGGGTGGGGGGCTTGCTGGAAGAAACGGCCCGTCACCTCCGCTGCGGGTGACGCGCGTAGGTGACGCGCGTAGAAGTGTGCCGCGGGCCGGAGCGGATGGATAGCCCCCGGAGCTGTCCGACAGGTGAGATCTTGGCGACTCGTTCGTGACCGGGACGGTGACCGGCACCGGGCGTTCCCGGACGGCGGCCCCGGGCGGGCGGCGGGCCCGGGCGACGTCCGACCGCGGCCCGGGAATGCCGCCGGGCCGGCCGCCGCACCCCGGGGAGGAGTGCGGCGGCCGGCCCGCGCACGCGCCGGACGTCCCCGGCGGTCGCGCCCGCCGGGAACGGCCTAGATGTAGCCCTCGCGCAGCGCGTGCGCCACCGCGTGCGCCCGGTTGCGCAGCTGCAGACGGGTGGTCAGCCCGTGCAGCACGTTCTTGACCGTCCGCTCCGAGTACGACAGCTGGGCCGCGATCTCCCCGGTGTCCCAGCCCTCCGCGACCAGCCGCAGCACGTCCGACTCGCGCTCCGACAGCCCCGGCGGCACGTACCCCGGCAGCCCCTGGACACTCCGCTGCAGGCGCCCCACCTGGGCGATCAGCCGGCCCAGCAGATCGGCCGGCAGATCGCCGTCCCCGCGCGCCGCGGCCAGCACCGCACGGCCCAGCCGGACCGCCGTCGCCTCCCGCCGCCACAGGATCGCCGCCACGCCGCACTCCACCGCGTCCAGCAGCTCGGCCTCGCGCATCCGCTCCACGACCAGCACCACCCGCTGCTCACCGCCGCGCACCAGCCGGCGCAGCGAGGCCAGGGCCGTCGCGTCGGCCGTCTCGACCAGCACCACGGCCACCGCGCCCGGCGCCGGCGCCGCACCCTCCTCGGCGATCTCCAGCTCGGGGCACTGGCGCAGCTGCGCCTCCGCGCCCGCCCGGGTGATCGGGTCGGCGGCGTGGACGTGCACGGTCACCCGGGTCCGGGCCGCGGGGCCGCCCCCCGGGCGCTGCGCCGGCGCGGCGGTGCGCTGCGGTGCGACGGCCCGCTGCCCGGGGGCCGTGCGCTGCGCGGCGACCCGCGCGGACTGCGCGTGGACGGCCGGCGGGACCGCGCCGCCGTGGACCGGCGCCGCGTGGGCGGCCGGCGGGTGCCCGCCCTGGGGGCGGACCCCGAGCGCGCGCTGGGCGGTGCCGCGCGGTGTGGACGCGAACGGTTCGTGCTCCGTGTGCAGGACAGTCAAGCCGGCCCCTCCTGAGGTCGGGCCCGGCCACACCGTCGGGCGGGCATGACGCGCCGCGCAGGACGGTGCCTGGGGATGGCTGGTGGCGGGGGCCGAAACGGTCGGGGTGCGTCTTTGCCCCCCGGGACAGGCTCCATCGTCCCCAGCGGTCCACCTCCGCGGCCATCGTGGTGCACCACGAGATCGGCCGTACGGGTCGTGGTCGGGCGGACCTCGCGGGCCGCGCCGGCGCTCCGGCGGGGGGCCCGGCCGGACCCGGCCCGGCCGGTCGCAGGGCGGCCGGCGACGGGCCCGCGCACCCGGGCGGGCGCCCCTGACCGGGCCGTACGCGGCTGTACGGTGCCGTACGGGGCGTGCGCGGCGGGGCCGGAGCCGGGCGGGGGGAGGGGGCCGGTGGTGGGCGGACGACCCGACTGCGACGAGAATCACACCGCTAGCCGAGTCGCCGACCCGGCGTCAAGCCGTTTCCCCTGGATGGGGGTCGAATGTGCCCGTTCGGCCACCGGTCGGGGGGACGCCGGGGAGGGAGCAGCATGAACACCGTCAGCGCACGCCGACGGCCGCCGGAGACGGCGGTCCGCAGCGCACCGCGGGCCGACGCGGGCCCGCCGCCCGCCGAGCCCTGCCCGTACGGGACGTCCTGCACCCACGACGGGCCGTTCGCGGCCGCCCCGGCGGCATCCGGTCCGGACGGCCGCCCCTACCTGGAGGAACGTCGACCGCACCTCGAACGGATCACCGAACGCGCCGAACGCGCCCGGGCCGGCCACGGCAGCGTCCTCGTCGTCACCGGCGCCACCGGCACCGGTCGCAGCGCTCTGCTCGCCGAGGCCGCCCACCGCGAGGCCGCGCACGGCAGCACCGTGCTCCGGGCCCGCTGCTCCGCCGACGAGGCCGCCATCCCGTACGCCGCCGCCCGCCAGCTCTTCGAGACCGGCCCCGACGACCATGAGCGCTCCTCCGCCGACCACGACGCCGCAGACCCCGGCACCGCGCCCGGCCCGGATCCGGCACAGGCCCTCTGGGCCCTGCTGCGCCGCCGGGCCGCCCGGGGCCCGCTGCTGCTGGCGGTCGACGACGTCCACCACGCCGACGAGGCCTCCCGCGCCTGGCTGCTCCAGGTCGGCCGGCGCATCGACCGGCTGCCGGTGCTGCTGCTCGCCACCGAGCGCCGCCAGTACGGGCCCGAGCACACCGACCCGCGCTTCGGCCGGGACCTGCCGCCCGCCCTGGTCACCGGCTGCCGGCTCGGTCCGCTCGGCCCCGGGGCCGCGACCCGGCTGGTCCACCGGTACACCGCCGCCCGGCCGGGCAGCGGCGAACCGGTGGAGCGTCCGGGGGGCGGCTGGCCGGGAGTCGATCAGCCGGGGGTCGACCGGCCGGGGCCGGGGCGCCGGTTCGGCGACGCGCTCGCCGCCGACTGCGTCCGCGCCACCGGCGGCAACCCGCTGCTGCTCACCGCCCTCCTCGCGGACCTGGCCGCCCACCCACTGCCCGCCGACGCCACCGCCCTCCCCGACAGCCGCAGCCGCCACCGCGGCGAGGCATTCCCCGAAGCCGTCGAGCACTGGCTGCGCGGCGGCGGCGAAGCCTCCCTGGCCGCCGCCCGCACCCTCGCCGAACTCCACCGGCACCCCGCCGCCCGCACCCGCGACGGCGCCCCCGCCGACCGGGAGGCCTCCGGCCACCCGGCCCCCTGCCACGCCGACCCCGCCGCGATGCTCGCCGAACTGTGCGACGCCGACCCCGCGCAGACCGCCGCCTGGCTGGACGAACTCACCGGCCACGGCCTGCTCACGGCGCCGCACCCGGGCTCCGCACCCCTGCGGCCGACCGCCTTCGGGCCCGTCCCCGCCGCCGGACCCGCCACAGGCCCTGCAGCCGAACCCGACCGGGCGCCCACCGCCGACCGGCCCACCACCGACGACCCCTGGCCGCGCTTCGCCCACCCGCTGCTCGCCGACGCCGTCCTGGCCGGCCAGCCCCGCCACCGCAGGGCCGAAGTCCACCTGGCCGCCGCCGAGTCCATGCACCGGCGCGGAGCGTGCGACGAGCTCGTGGCCGGCCACCTGCTGCTCACCCCCGCCCCCGGCCCCCGCTGGGCCGCCGACCTGCTGCGCGCCGCCGCCCGCGCCGCCGAACGCGCCGGCCGCCCCGCCGACGCCGTCGCCCTGCTCCGCCGCGCCCTCGACGAACCCCTCGGTGACCGCCGGCGCGGCCTGCTCCTCACCGACCTCGGCAGCCTGGAGGTCACCCTCGGACCGGCCGAACGCACCACCGGCGTACGCCGGCTCGCCGAGGCCGTCCACCTCCGACAGTCCGACGAGGACGTCTTCCGCGCCGCCAACACCCTCGGCGCCGTCCTCGCCGCCCGCGGCGACACCACCGCCGCCCTCGAAGTCCTGGAGGAGCTCACCGAACGCTTCGCCGACCGCGAGGACCTCGTCCAGGCCGTGCAGGCCGCCGCCGCCCTGATCGCCTCGCACGACGGCCACAGCTGGCTCCAGGTCGTCGAGGGCCTCCAGCGGATCGCCGCCCGCACCCCGCACCGCCTCGCCCCCGCCGCGCACGCCCTGCTCACCGAGTTCGACTCCACCAGCGGCGTCCTCTCCGCCGCCGAAGTCGCCGTCCGCGTCGACGAACTCGTCCAGGCCCGGGTCGAACCGCTCTGCCGCTCCTACGTCCTGGCCTCCGCCGCCACCCTCGCCCAGTGGGCCGACCGGCTGCCCGTCGCCGACGAACTCGTCACCCGCGGCCTCGCCAACCACCGCGGCCCCAGCCTCGACCCCGGCTACCAGTGCCTGCTCAGCGTGCGCGCCGAATCGCACACCATGCGCGGCGAGTACCAGGCCCTCCTGGAAGAACTCGGCCTCACCGAACCCGGCGCCCCCGAACCCGCCGCCCCCGACGCGCCCGGCAGCCGCAGCTGGTGGCACGGCATCCCGGCGGACGCCCGCCCCGCCCGGGGCCGCTACGCCGAACTCCTCGGCCAGCAGAACGCGCACCTCGTCGCCCAGGCCGTCATCGCCCTCGTCGAGACCGGCCGGCTCTGGCAGGCCCACGGCCTCGCCCGGACCGTCGCCGCCGACCGGGAGACCGGCTCCTGGGAGTGGAACGAATTCCTCTACGCCCGCGGCCTGCTCCACCTCGCCACCGGCGACCCCGCCGCAGCCCTCGCCGACCTCGTCGAATGCGGCCGGCGGCAGACCGAACGGCACGTCCTCAGCCCCATCGTCACCCCCTGGCGCACCGCCGCAGCCGACTGCCACCTCCTCCTCGGCGAACCCGGCCCCGCCGTCGCCCTCGCCGAGGAGGAGCTCTGGTACGCCCGCATCTGGGGCACCCCCCGCACCGTCGGCCGCGCCCTGCGCACCCTCGGCGCCGCCACCGGTGGTCGACGCGGCCTGGAAACCGCCGCCGAGGCCGTCGACCTGCTGCGCGGCGCCGACCTGGACGTCGAACTCGTCCCCGCCCTGATCGGCCTCGGCCGCCTGCTCGGTGACAACGGCCGCCGCAGCGCCGCCCGCCAGGCCCTGCGCGAGGCCGCCGCCCGGGCCGAACACCTCGGCGCCCTGCGCGGGCGCGCCCTCGCCGTGGAAGGCCTGCGCGCCACCGGCGCCCGCCAGACCAAGGGCGAGCACACCGGCACGGACGCCCTCACCGACAGTGAACTGAGGATCTGCCGCCTCGCCGTCGCCGGCCACTCCAACGGCGAGATCGCCGGCCTGCTGCACCTCGCCGTCCGCACCGTCGAGACCCACCTCACCCACAGCTTCCGCAAGCTCGGCGTCCGGCGCCGGGCCGAACTCGGCGGCGTCCTCGACGGCTGAGGGGGCGGGACCGGCACCCGGCCCCGCCCCTCCCACACCCTCGGCTTACCCGCGCAGCGTCGCCGCCAGCCGCTCGACCTCCCGGCCCAGCTCCACCGCCGGATCCGCAGCCCCCGGCACCCACGGCTGCCAGGTCCGGGCCCGCAGGTAGCCGTCCACGGCCACCGGCAGCCCCCACTCCGCGACCCGCTCCGCCTCCGCCGACTCCGGCCCCCGGCGCAACCGCTCCACCAGCTCCGCCACCCCCGACGACCCCGGCAGCTCCACCCCGACCAGCGAAGCCGCCAGCCGGTCCACCGACGCCGGCAGCGCGTGTCCCCCCGGCGCCCGCTGCCCCACCGGCGCCGCGGACCCAGCCCCCACGGCCCGGTCGGAGCTTCCGGACCCCGGACCCTTCCCCGGCCACAGCAGCGCCCCCGCGCCGTACAGCGCCACCACCACACCCGGCCACCACGAGCCGGCCAGCCCCGTGAAGTGCAGCACCAGGCCGGACACCCCGCCCGCACAGCCCGCCAGGTTGCGACCCGACCCCAGGTACTCCAGCACCCGGGAACCCCCCGCCCCCGCGGGCGACTCCCCCGACTTCCCCACCGGCGGTCTACTGGTAGCCACGGATCTCCTCGAACGCCCCGTCCAGCGACGCCGTCCCGTCGAACAGCTTCCCGCCCGACAGGTCCGCGATCCCCTGCAACTGCGCCTTCGCCGCCTCCCCGAACATGATCGGGAACACCGGGACCGCCCGCTGCGCCGGCGACAGCTTCTCGTGGAACGCCCGGAAGTCCTTGTCCGACGCCCCCTCGTTGCTCACCCCGTCCGTCATCAGCACGATCGACGTGAACCGGTCGTCACCCGCGGCCGCCTGCTGCGCCTCGACCACCCGGTACGCCTCCTGCAACGAGCTGTACACGGCCGTCCCCCCGTCCGCCACCAGCCCCTGCACATCCGCGGTGATCGCCGCCAGCACCTCCTGCGGCCCCGGCTGCGCCCCCGTCGCCGGCACCACGTGCCGCTTCGTCGACTTCACCTTCGACGCGAACGAGATCAGCGTGACCTCCTCCCGGTTCCGGAACCGCCGCACCCCGCGGGTGTCGTCCGTCCCCGCCAGCCGCCCCATCGCCGCCTTCAACGACGCCAGCCGGTCACCCTTCATCGAACCCGAGGTGTCCAGCACGTACACCGTCCGCGACGGCCGCCGCAGCTCGTTCTGGTACGAGGACAGCAGCCCGTCCGCGATCGCCCGCGACCCCGGGAACGGCAGCTCCCGCAACCGGTCCGTCGGCAGGCCCGGCGCCGACACCGCCCCCGCCGTCACCGGCCGGCGCAGCGTCAACTCCGAGATCCGCCGCTGCACGTCCTCATTCAGCAGGTACCCGGTCAGCTTCTGGAACGCGTCCCGCTCCCGCTGTGCCGACGAACTCAGCAGCGTCAGCGGGTAGTCCGCCGACACCACCCCGTCCACCGGCCGCACCACGGTCAACTGCTGGTCCTGCGGCAGCGTCTTGTTCAACGACAGCAGCACCGACTCGTAGTTCACCAGCGCCCCCACCCGGCCCGACTCCGCCCGGGTGTACGCCTGCGCCAGCCAACCCGACGAACCCGAGGTCAACCGCTGGCCCGTGAAGAACTTCTTCAGCGCCGGCGTCGCCCGCTGCACGTCCTCCGTGGTCAGCGCCGAACCCGCCCCCGACAGCGCCGACGCCACCGCGACGAGCGCCGAGAAGCCCGAGTTGGACCGCGACGGATCCGCCATGCCGTACGACAGCCGGCCCGCCGAGGCGGCCTCCGCCAGCTGCGCCCAGCTCACCTTCGAGCCGTCCCCCCAGCCCAACTCGCCCAGCACGGACGCCCGCACGCCCACCGCCACCGGCGAGACCGCGATCGGGGTCTCGGACAGCAGCCTGGACTTCCCGGCCTCGTCCAGGCGCAGGTACTTGTTGGACGGGAACCAGACCGCGTCGTACCTGCCGTCCGCCCGGCCGGTGGAGACCGCGTCCGCGCCGTCCAGCGAACCCGTCCAGGCGAACTGCACGGTCACCCCGACGGCCTTCTGCGCCTCCTCCAACACCGGGGCGATGTCCTGCAGTTCGCTGCCGGCCAGCACCCGCAGCACGCCCGCCTGGGCGGTCGTCGCCGGGGCGTCGGTCGGCCGCGGGGCGGGCCTGCCGCCGCCCGAGGTGCAGCCCACCGCCACCAGCAGCGCCACCCCGGCCGCCAGCAGCCGGCCCGCGCCCCGGCGCCGGCCGCCCGGCCGCCGCTCGCCCCGCTGCCGCAGCCCGCGTCCGTCGCGCCTTCCCATGGCCACCACCCCCGTCACCGGCCCTTCGCCGTGTTGACCAGCTTCTTCAGCATCTCCACCGTCGGCACCTGCACCTGCTGCACCTGCGCCGCCGCCAGGTCGGGTGCGAAGTGCGGCCCCGGCTTCCCGGAGACCGCCTTGCTCAGCGCCCCCGGGTCGGCCTGCGGCCGGAAGCCGTACTTCGCCGCCAGGGTGCGCAACCTCTCGTTGTCGCGCAGCAGTTCGGCCAGCCGCTTGCCGTTCTCCTTCAGCGCGACCACGGTGTGGTCGCTGGAGATCGTGATGTCCGGGTACAGCACCACCATGTCGCCGGCCGAACCGCCCGGCGTGGCCTTGCCCTTGGCGGTCAGCGCGGCCACCTGCGACTCGTACGCCAGCACCAGCGGGCTGCTCGCACCCGACACGAAGTCCGTGAACGGCCCGTCGCTGCTGGAGCGCTGGCCGCCCTGCACCGAGACCACCCGGCGCACCGGATCGGCCACCCGGGCCACCCCGGCGTCGTCCGACACCACCTGGCGCCCGTTGGCCAGGTACGAGACCAGGGCCAGGTAGAGCGCCCCGGAGGAGGAGTCCGCCGGGTCCGTGGTGGTCAGGTAGAGGTCCCCGGCCAGCTCGTTGTGGCCGGCCGTCTCCTTCAGGTCCTGCCAGGTCTTCTTCGCCTGCACCAGATCCACGTAGGCGCCCATGGCGAACGTCCAGACGCCCGACTCGGAGCGCTTCGCCAGACCGTTCTGCCGCAGCACCTCGGCGACCGGTGCGTGCGCCACCACGACCAGCGGCGAGTAGAACGGCCGCACCTGCTCGCCGAAGATCTGCTGCTTGTCCTTGATCGCGTTGGCCGGGGACGAACTCGCCGGGAACGCGAAGTCGTACGCGCCGAGCTGGGCCTCGCTCATCAGCCAGGACCCGGTGCTGTCGATCTTCACCTCGACGCCCCGGGCCTTCAACTCCGCGACCACCTCGGGATCCTGGAAGAACTCCCGCTTCTCCGAACCGATCAGCCCGCTGATCACGACCGGGCCGCCCCCGCCCGACGGGTCGGACCGCAGCAGCGCGACCGCCACGCCCGCCAGCAGCACGAGTGCCGCCACCACCCCCAACGCACGCTTCATGCCGAACGCTTCCCCCTCGTCCCTGCCTCCGGGCTCCGGCGGAGCTCGCGGATGAAGAGCGTCCCGCCGGCGGGGGAGCACGGGCGGAAGCCCGGGTGAATCGGGGGTTAACACCCCTTCACGGAATCGCATCGGCGAACGGGACGGCGCAGGCGGTTCGCACACCGGAGCGGGGATGTGTCAGATTATTCAACTCGCCGTCCGGCAAAGGTCATCCGGCTGTCTGATGGAACGTCGTTGTTACGCGCCGGTAATGCCTACTCTCAGCACTATGCGCCGAGCAAAAATCGTCTGTACCCTCGGGCCAGCCACCGACTCGTACGACCAGATCAAGGCCCTGGTCGACGCCGGGATGGACATCGCCCGATTCAACCTGAGCCACGGCTCCCACATCGAGCACGAGGAGCGGTACCGCCGCGTCCGCAAGGCCGCCGACGAGACCGGCCGCAGCGTCGGCGTCCTGGTCGACCTTCAAGGCCCGAAGATCCGCCTCGACACCTTCGCCGAGGGCCCTGTACTTCTCGAACGCGGCGACCGGTTCACCATCTCCACCGACGAAGGCGTCGTGGGGACCCAGGACCTCTGCGGCACCACCTACCCCGGCCTCGCCGCGGACGTCGCCCCCGGCGAGCGCATCCTCGTCGACGACGGCCGGGTCTGCCTGGAGGTCGTCGAGGTCGACGGCCCGCGCGTGCACTGCACCGTCCTCGAAGGCGGCCTGGTCTCCGACCACAAGGGCCTCAACCTCCCCGGCGTCGCGGTCTCCGTCCCCGCACTCAGCGACAAGGACGTCGCCGACCTGCGGTGGGCCCTGCGGACCGGCGCCGACCTCGTCGCGCTCTCCTTCGTCCGCAGCGGGCACGACGCCGAGGACGTGCACCGGATCATGGCCGAGGAGGGCCGCCGGATCCCCGTCATCGCCAAGATCGAGAAGCCGCAGGCGGTCGAGAACCTCGAATCGATCGTCGACGCCTTCGACGGCGTCATGGTGGCCCGCGGCGACCTGGGCGTGGAGATGCCCCTCGAACAGGTCCCGATGGTCCAGAAGCGCGCCGTCAAGCTGGCCAAGCGCAACGCCAAGCCGGTCATCGTCGCCACCCAGATGCTCGACTCGATGATCAACGCCTCCCGGCCCACCCGCGCCGAGGCCTCCGACGTCGCCAACGCCGTCCTCGACGGCACCGACGCGGTGATGCTCTCCGGCGAGACCTCCGTCGGCAAGTACCCCGTCGAGACGGTCCGCACCATGGGCCGCATCATCGAGGCCGCCGAGACCGACGTCCTCGCCGCCGGCCTGCCGCCGCTCACCCCGCGCAACAAGCCCCGCACCCAGGGCGGCGCGGTCGCCCGCGCGGCGGCCGAGATCGGCGACTTCCTGCACGCCAAGTACCTCATCGCCTTCACCCAGTCCGGGGACACCGCCCGCCGGCTCACCCGCTACCGCTCGCCGATCCCCGTCCTCGCCTTCACCTACGAGCCCGCCGTCCGCAGCCAACTCGCCCTCACCTGGGGCGTGGAGACCTTCCTCGGCCCCTTCGCCGCCACCACCGACGAGATGGTCGAGCAGGTCGACGCCGCACTGCTCTCCCTCGGCCGCTGCGAGAAGGGCGACATCGTCGTCATCACCGCAGGCTCCCCGCCCGGCCTCGCCGGCTCCACCAACCTCGTCCGCGTCCACCACGTCGGCCAGTTGGACAACTGAGCAGGCTCCGCGCCGGAGTTCGAGGGCGGCATCCCCCGTCAAGGGGAATGCCGCCCGTTCCCCGTCGGTGGCGCTGCGGGTGGCGTACTGGATCGCGTCTGGGTGGAGGATCATCCTGCTCACGGCCTTCCGCAAGTCGCGGATGCGCGCGACTGCGGAGGTGGAGCGGGCGCGGAGGGCGATGCGGCGCTGTATCGAGGAGCGGCACACGGTCGACGAGGACGAGGAGTGGTCGGCATGACCGAACGGACGTCGTGGCGCGCGATGCGGGAGGAGATCCTGAGCCGGGGCGTGGATGCCGCGTACAACGCGGCCCGGATCCGGTTCGAACTCGGCGATGCCGTGCGGCTGCGCCGGGAGGAACTGGGGATGACGCAGTCCCAGTTGGCGGCAGCCGCAGGTATGCGTCAACCGGCGATCGCCCGGTTCGAGGCCGGTGGGACGATGCCGCCGATCACGGTGCTGGAGCGAAGAGCCCGATGATGTCGGCGGACGTGTTGGTGAAGAAGTACCGCGGGTACTCGTAGCGCTTCGACGCGCCGCCGACGGTGCGGACGGTCCAGTTGGTGATCCGGCACCTGTCGGAGTGGATCAGGCCCCGCAGGAATTCCCATGGATGGGCGTTCACGATCTCCCGCTGCCAGGGCACCAGGGCTATCGCGCGGTCGTGTTTCTTCCCGGGCCCGTGCTGGGGGAAGAGGCACGGCCAGTGCTTGCTGGTACTCACGACGCTGGTGCAGCCGGGCGCGCGGACCCGCTGGACCTTGTTGTGCGACATGACCCGGGTGATTGCCTGCTCGCAGGCTTCGATCAGACCCGGCCAGGAGTCCGCGCAGGCGATGCGGAGCGCATACACCTGGCGGCGGCCCGGGCTGAGGCAGCCGTCGCCCAGATAGAGGCCGAGCAGGTAGGCGTAGTCGGGGCGCGGGCATGCCGGATGCAGCCCGTTCGGCTGTACCGGGCACTCGGCGGTCATCCGAGGGCTCGGGACATGGCCGGAGGTCCACTGGCGGACGGCGAATCGGGATATCCCGGTCAGTCGGCTGATCTGGCTGAAGGTCAGCCCGGAGCGGTGGAGTTCCAGTGCTCGCTGGCGTGTCGCGAGGTCGTACATGGGGTCGACACTGCGCGGGCGTCCGATCGCCTGGAGGAGAACACGGGGCAATTCACCCGGACCAGCGAACGCCTCAAGTAGTCACACTTCCTTCGATTCGAAGGAAAAGTGCCCCGAGTGGGATTCGAACCCACACTTTATGGTGTTTGAGACCATTGC
This sequence comes from Kitasatospora sp. NPDC054939, assembly GCF_053610105.1. Lineage (NCBI taxonomy): Bacteria > Bacillati > Actinomycetota > Actinomycetes > Kitasatosporales > Streptomycetaceae > Kitasatospora > Kitasatospora sp. NPDC054939. Next base: position 16,730 of record NZ_JBSGXP010000024.1, read on the forward strand.
CTCATGCCAATTGGGCTATCGGGGCCTGCGAATCGAAGGTTTGCGCCTCCGCGTCGTACATCAAACATACCGTGTCTTAGTACCCTCGTGCATGCAGTCCCCCGCCGGAACGAGGAGCCCCGTGAGCACCGCCGACGAGCAGCCCGAGCCGCTTGAGACCGAATCGCCCCAGATCACCCGGATCGTGATCGCCGAGGACGAGGCGTTGATCCGTCTCGACCTGAAGGAGATGCTCGAAGAGGAGGGGTACACCGTCGTCGGCGAGGCCGGGGACGGCGAGACGGCGGTGAGGCTCGTCGAGGAGCTGCGCCCCGACCTGGCGATCCTCGACGTGAAGATGCCGGTGCTGGACGGGCTGTCGGCGGCCGAGCGGATCCACGAGGCGCACCTGGCGCCGGTGCTGATGCTGACGGCGTTCTCGCAGCGCGAGCTGGTGGACCGGGCGCGCGACGCCGGGGCGATGGCGTACATCGTGAAGCCGTTCAGCAAGAGCGACCTGGTGCCGGCGATCGAGATGGCGGTCTCGCGGTACACCGAGATGCGCACGCTGGAGGAGGAGATCGCGGACCTCACCCAGCGGCTGGAGACCCGCAAGCTGGTGGACCGGGCGAAGTCGGTGCTGCAGACGAAGTTCGGGCTGACCGAGCCGGCGGCGTTCCGGTGGATCCAGAAGACCTCGATGGACCGTCGGATGACGATGGCCGCGGTCGCGGAGGCCGTGATCGAGGAGGGCGAGGCGCAGGACCGCAAGAAGGCCGAGGAGGCCGGGGGCGAGTAGTCCGCGGACAGGCCGAAGGGCCCGGCAGCCAGTGCTGCCGGGCCCTTCCGCCGTTCCGGACGGTGTCAGTCCTCGCCGAGGTAGGCCTTGCGGACGGACTCGTCGTGGAGGAGGTCCGGGCCGGTGCCCTTGAGCACGATGCGGCCGGTCTCCATGACGTACCCCTGGTCGGAGAGCGAGAGCGCGGCCTGCGCGTTCTGCTCGACCAGCAGGATGGTGGTGCCGGAGGCCTTGAGCTCGATGATGGTCGCCATGATCTTCTGCATCATGAGCGGGGAGAGGCCCATGGAGGGCTCGTCGAGCATCAGCAGCTTGGGCTGGGACATCAGGGCCCGGCCCATGGCGAGCATCTGCTGCTCGCCGCCGGAGAGGGTGCCGGCGGCCTGCTTGCGGCGTTCGCCGAGGATGGGGAAGAGGGTGTAGGCCCGCTCCACGTCGGCGGCGATGCCGGCGGTGTCGCTGCGCAGGAAGGCGCCGAGGAGGAGGTTCTCCTCGATGGTCATGCGCGGGAAGATGTGCCGGCCCTCGGGGGAGTGGGCCAGGCCGAGCGACACGATCTTGTGCGCGGGGACGGTGTTCAGCGGCTGCCCGTCGAACGTGATCTTCCCGGCGGTGGGCTTGAGCAGCCCGGAGAGGGTGCGCAGGGTCGTGGTCTTGCCGGCGCCGTTGGTGCCGATCAGGGTGGTGACCTCGCCCTGGTTGACGGTGAAGCTGATGCCCTTGACGGCTTCGATCTTGCCGTAGGCGACGCGGAGGTCCTCGACCTCAAGGAGTGCGGTCACTGGTCGGTCTCCGTTGCTGCGGTGGCGCCGGTGGTGCCTTCGAGCGGGGCGCCGAGGTAGGCGGTGATGACGCGCTCGTCGTTCTGGACGGTCTCGCGGTCGCCCTCGACGATCTTCTGGCCCTGGACGAGCACCGCGGTGCGGTCGCAGAGGTTGAAGATGAAGCGCATGTCGTGCTCGATGACGAGGATGGAGATGCCCTTGTCCCGGATGGCGAAGACGAGTTCCTCGGCGGCGCGGGTCTCCTGGGGGTTCATGCCGGCGGTGGGCTCGTCGAGGAGCAGCAGGCCGGGGTCGGAGGCGAGGGCGCGGGCGATCTCCAGCTTGCGCTGCTCGCCGTAGGGGAGGTTGCGGGCGAGGTGGTCGGCCTTTTCGGCGAGGCCGGTGAACTCCAGGAGTTCCATGGCCCGCTCGCGGCTCTCGGCCTCGGCGCGCTGGTACTTGGGGCCGCGCAGGATGGCGGCGAACAGGCCTTCCTTGGTGCGGGTGTGGCGGCCGACGAGCACGTTCTCCAGGACGGTCATGTTGGCGAAGAGCCGGATGTTCTGGAAGGTGCGGGCGATGCCGGCCTGGGTGACCAGGTGGGGCTTGGGCGGGAGGACGGTGCCGCGGTAGCTGACGCGTCCCTCGGTGGGGACGTACAGGCCGGTGAGGCAGTTGAAGAAGGTCGTCTTGCCGGCGCCGTTGGGGCCGATGAGGCCGATGATCTCGCCCTCGTTGACGGTGAGGGAGACGTTGTTGACGGCGGTGAGGCCGCCGAACCGCATGGTGACGCCGGAGACGTCGAGCAGCGGGGTGGGCACGGGGGCGGTGGTGGTGGTCATCTGGGGGTCACGCCCCTGCCTTGGTCAGTGGGACGGGATCGGTGCTGCTCTGGGCCGGGATGGCGGCCTCGTGGAACTCCAGTTGCTGCCGGCGGTTGGGGATGAGGCCCTCCGGGCGGACCCGCATGAGCAGCATGAGGGCGATGCCGAAGGCGAACAGCTGGTAGTCGGCGAGGAATTCGAGCTTCTTCGGGATGAGGAAGAGCAGCGTGGCGCCGGCCAGCGGGCCGCTGATGGTGCCCATGCCGCCGAGGATGACCGCGGCGAGCAGGAAGGCGGAGTTGGGCGGCAGGGCCTCGGCGAAGGTGTACTGGTCGGGGGTGACCGTGTAGCTGACGTGGGCCTGGACGGTGCCGGCGAGGCCTGCGAGGCAGGCGCCGAGGGCGAAGGCGAGGAGCTTGAGGCGGAAGCCGTTGATGCCCATGGCCTCGGCGGCGGTCTCGTCCTCGCGGATGGCGACCCAGGCGCGCCCGATGCGGGAGTTGCCGACGCGGGCGAAGACCAGCACGACGAGCGCGGTGACCAGCAGCATCAGCAGGTAGTAGTTGGAGAAGCGGCCGAGTTCGACGCCGAGGACGGTGTGCGGCTTGCCGAGGTCGAAGCCGAGGATCTGCAGGTCGGGGATCCGCGGGATGCCGTTGGAGCCGTTGGTGACGTCGGGGCCGGTGGTCCCGTTGAGGTTGAGCATGGTGATGCGGAAGATCTCGCCGAACCCGAGGGTGACGATGGCGAGGTAGTCGCCGCGCAGCCGCAGGGTGGGGGCGCCGATCAGGACACCGAAGATCATCGACACCACGGCGCCGGTGAGCATCGCGGCCCAGAAGGGGAACTGGACGTTGATGGGCGAGGCGGGCGAGCCGGAGACCAGGGCGGCGGCGTAGGCGCCGACGCCGAGGAAGGCGACGTAGCCGAGGTCGAGCAGACCGGCGAGGCCGACGACGATGTTGAGGCCGAGCGCGACGGTGGCGAAGATCAGGATGTTGGTGGCGACCGAGGTGTACTGGTCGCTGGTCTGGGTGAACGGGAAGCTGGCGGCGGCGGCGAAGGCGGCGCCGGTGGTGACCGGGCGGTACTTGACCGTCAGGGCGCGCAGCCGGTTCAGCAGGCCGGACTTGGCGAGGGCGCCGATGGCGAAGCCGGCCAGCAGCAGGTAGCCGATGAACAGCTCGCCGTACTCGGTGTCGATGCCGAAGGTGATGGCGAAGAGGCCGAGGCCGAAGGCGACGACGATGAGCAGGATCTCGACCCAGGAGGGCAGTTCGCGGGCGGCCGGGAGGGGCCGCTCGACGGTGCCCAGCCGCAGCCAGGAGTTGGCGAGGTGGACGAGCTGGACGAGGAGCACGGCGCCGGCGGCGATGAGGAGTCCGCCGCCGAGGGCGACCATGACCGGGGCGACCGGCTGGCTCTCGGGGATGGCCTTGGCGGCGTAGTACGCGGCCGGGGCGATCGGCAGGAGCACGAAGAGCCGGCGGTCGAGGATGCGCACCGGCACGGAGGTGCGGCGGTCGAGGGGCAGGGTGAGTGCGCCGACGACGGCGAGCAGGGAGCCGAGCGCGGCGAGCCAGCCGCCGGGGTCGAGGTTGAGCAGGCCGCCGAGGTCGAGCGAGATGGCGGTGACGCTGTAGAGGCTGACGGCCGCGGTGCCGGAGGCGGCGTACAGGACGGCGTTGTTGCTGCGGGTGGGGGCGGCCCAGCGCAGGCCGGGGACGCCCTGGCCGGCGAGGACGAGCAGGAGGGTGAGCAGGCCGCCGGTGAGGGCGAGCCACTGGAGTCCGGCGGGGTAGCCGTAGAGGGTGAGGTCGCCGGGGAACTCGGAGGACCAGGTCCAGGGGAGCAGCGCGGAGGCGGCCGCGGCGACGGCGCCGGCGGCGGTGAGGGCGGCGCCGAAGCGCGGGCCCATGCCGGGCAGGGGGATGACCGGGGTGGTTTCAGTGCTCATGGTGGTCACGCCCTGTCCGCGACGCGCTCGCCGAGGAGGCCCTGGGGCCTGACGAGCAGGACGACGATGAGGAGTACGAAGGCCCAGACGTCCTTCCAGGCACCGCCTCCGAAGAGGTCCATGCCGGGCAGGTGCTGGATGTAGCCGGTGGCGAGGGCTTCGGCGAGGCCGAGGGCGAGGCCGCCGAGCATGGCGCCGTAGATGTTGCCGATGCCGCCGAGGACGGCTGCGGTGAAGGCCTTGAGGCCGAGGAGGAAGCCCATCCGGAAGTCGACCTGGCCGCTGCGCAGGCCGTAGGCGACGGCGGCGACGGCGGCGAACGCGGCACCGATGGCGAAGGCCATGACGATGATGCGGTCGGTGTCGATGCCCATCAGCTTGGCGGTGTCGGGGTCCTGGCTGGTGGCCTGCATGGCGCGGCCGGAGCGGGTCTTGGTGACGAACCAGCCGAGGATGACCATGCACAGGGGGGCGGCGACGATGAGGAAGAGGTCGCTGCGCTGGATGGCGACGGAGCCGAACTCGAAGGGGTCACCGGGGATCTTGGGGAAGACCCGGGCCTTCTTGGCGTCGGGGTAGAACGAGAACACCAGCTGCTGCAGCACGATCGAGAGGCCGATGGCGGTGATCAGCGGGGCGAGCCGGGGCGCGGAGCGCAGCGGCCGGTAGGCGAAGCGTTCGGCCGCGACGGCGGTCAGGGTGGAGACCAGCACGCCTGCGATGAGCATCAGCGGTAGGGCCAGCCAGAGTGAGGTGCCGCCGGGTAGGGCGAGGTAGGCGGTCAGGGCGCCGAAGCCGCCGACCATGAAGATCTCGCCGTGGGCGAAGTTGATGAGCTGGACGATGCCGTAGACCATCGTGTAGCCGATCGCGACGAGCCCGTACAGGGCGCCGAGGATCAGGCCGTTGGCCAGCTGCTGCGGTAGGTCGTGCACCGCTGGGCCTCCGTTGTGCGTGTCCGCGTGGGGTGGTGGGATATGGGTGCGCGGGGGCACTGGTGGCGCCCCCGCGCTGGTTGTGCTGGTGGTGCCGGCGTGGGCCCCGACCGTGGTCGGGGCTCGGCGTCAGCCGTTGAAGGTGCCGGACTTCTCCACGGCCCACTTGCCGTCCTTGACGGCGTACACGGTGAGCTGCTTGTTGGTGGTGTCGCCGTACTCGTCGAAGGAGACCTTGCCGGTCACGCCCTCGAAGGAGATCTTCTGGACGGCCTCGACGACCTTGGCGCGCGGGTCGGCGGGGAGCTTGCCGCCGTTGGCGGCGACGACGGCCTTGACGCCCTGGATGATGGCCCAGGCGCTGTCGTAGGAGTAGCCGCCGTAGGTCTCGTAGGCGTCCTTGTAGCCGGCCGCCTTGTAGTCGGCGATGAACTTGGCCGCGGTGGGCAGCTGCTCGACGGGCAGGCCGACGGCGGTGGCGAGGTCGTTCTGGCTCTTGGGGTTGAGCTTGATGAAGTCGCCGCTCTGGATGCCGTCGCCGCCCATGAGCGGGATGTTGACGCCGGCCTCCTTGAGCTGGAGGGAGAGCGGGCCGGCCGCGGGGTACTCGCCGCCGTAGTAGACGGCGTCGGCGCCGGAGCTCTTGACCTTGGTGACGATGGCGGAGAAGTCGCGGTCGTCGGGGTTGACGTGCTCCTCGCCGACGATGGTGCCCTTGAGCTTGGTGAACTCGCCCTTGAAGGTGGCGGCGAGGCCGGCGCCGTAGGTCTTCTGGTCGTCGATGAGGAAGACCTTGGTCTTCTTGGCGTCGTTGATCAGGTACTGGGCGGCGAACGGGCCCTGCACGGCGTCGGTGGTGGAGGTGCGGAAGTAGGACTTGAAGGGGCGGGCCTTGGTGCCGCTGGCCCACTTCTCGCCCTGGCTGAGGGCGACGCCGGTGTTGGCGGGCGAGATCTGGACGAGGTTGGCGTCGTTGAAGATCTGCTGCATGGACTGGGCGACGCTGGAGTTCAGCGGGCCGACGACGCCGATGACGTTCTTGTCGGCGACCAGCTGGGTGGCGTTCTGCTGGCCGGGGGCCGGCTTGGCGGTGTCGTCCAGGGCCTTGATCTGGAACTTGACGCCGGGGACCTCGTTCTTCTCGTTGGCCTGCTTGACGGCGAGGTCGACGGAGTTCTTGATGCCGAGGCCGAGGGCGGAGAGGTCGCCGGTGAGCGGGGCGTCGACGCCGATCGTCACGGTGGCGGAGGAGCCTCCGCCGGTGTTGTCGCCGGTCTTCGCCTTGTCCTCGCCGCGGGAGCCGCAGGCGGTCAGGGAGAGGGCGCCGATCACGGCAATGCTCACGACAACTGCAGAACGATGACGCACGGGGGTCCCCTTCTGGGAAGGAAGGCGCCGCGCCGGAGTGGCGGGTGCCGGGGCGCACGATGGGGTCTGGCCCAATCCGTTGGCGCGGTGACTGGCCGTGACTCTAGATGGCCGTCGGGCGGCTCGGGCAGGTCTGGAGCGAGGCTGTGATTCTCTTGTTATGAGCACACGGAGCAGTTGTCTCAGGATGTGGTCGTTTCGACGCGACCGACCGCTCAACCCCGGCGATTTACCGGCCGGTAGCCGGGGTGTAAGGCCCAGAAATGGGGGTCAGTACTGGATTCACCGATAATCGGACACTTCCGTTCGGGTTGCTGGTTTCGGGCGCGTGGGCCCGAATACCGGACGATCCGACGATCATGCGTCCGCTGTCGGGTGCGCCGGCCGCGCGGCGGGCCCGTGTGGCGGCCCGGTGCTCGGATTTCCTGGCTGTTACGCAGTGTTACATTCGCGAAAGTCCCCCCACATGCCACCGCCCCCTTGTCCGGACCAAGGGACTGCCCAGTGCAGTCCAAGGTCAAACAAGGGGGCTGGCAAAGGATTTGACGGTCCGTCCGGCACCTGACCCGTCGTCAGGACGGAGCGGTCGGGCGGGATCCGCGGCTCAGAGGTCGCGCAGCATGCAGGTCAGCCGGCAGCTGGTGACCCGCTTGCCGGTGTCGTCGGTGATCGCGATCTCGTAGGTCGCCGCGGTGCGCCCCTTGAAGACCGCCGTCGCCACACCGGTGACCAGGCCCGAGGTCGCCGAGCGGTGGTGCGTCGCGTTGAGGTCGACCCCCACCGCGTACCGGCCGGGGCCGGCGTGCAGCATCGCGGCCACCGAGCCCAGCGTCTCGGCGAGCGCGGCCGAGGCGCCGCCGTGCAGCAGGCCGTACGGCTGCTGGTTGCCCTCCACCGGCATGGTGCCGACCACCCGGTCCGGGGACGCCTCGACGATCCGGATGCCCAGCTTCTCGCCGAGGTACCCGCCGGAGAAGGTGGAGGGGGTGACTCCCAGCTTGGCGAAGTGGTCGAGCACCTCCTGCGGGACCTTGAGCACCGGGGCCGCGTCGGGGGTGTCGCCGACGGGGGTGGTGGGGGCGGCGTCGGTCATGGGGGGAGCTCCTGCCGTTCGGGGTCACGTCGTTGTGCTGCCTGTGATCGTACGACCGTCCTACTCGGCGGTAGTGGCCGCCCGCGGGCCGTGGCGTGGCGGCCCTCCGACGGCGCGCCCCCTTTGTCGGTGCCGGGCCATAGGATCGGTCACCGGTAGTGGAATCGGCAGGAACGGACGTTGACGTGGCTACGCAGAGTACGGACAAGGGCGCGGCGGGTGGCGGCGGGGCCGGCGAGCGGCCCCGGCTGATGCTGCTCGACGGGCACTCCATGGCCTACCGGGCGTTCTACGCGCTGCCCGTGGAGAACTTCAACACCTCCACCGGCCAGCCCACCAACGCGGTGTACGGCTTCGCCTCGATGCTCGCCAACACCGTGCGCGACGAGCGGCCCACCCACCTCGCGGTCGCCTTCGACCTCTCCCGGCAGACCTTCCGCTCCGCCGAGTTCCCCGACTACAAGGCGAACCGCTCCAAGACGCCGGACGAGTTCCGCAGCCAGGTCGGCCTGATCGGCGAACTCCTCGACGCCATGCACGTCCCGCGGATGACCGCCGAGGGCTTCGAGGCCGACGACATCATCGCCACCCTCGCCACCGCCGCCGAGGCCGCCGGCTTCGACGTCCAGATCGTCACCGGCGACCGCGACTCCCTCCAGCTGGTCACCGACCGGGTCACCGTGCTCTACCCGACCAAGGGCGTCTCCGAACTCACCCGCTACACGCCGGAGAAGGTCGCCGAGAAGTACGGCGTCACCCCCCGCCAGTACCCCGACCTCGCGGCCCTGCGCGGCGACCCGTCCGACAACCTGCCCGGCATCCCCGGCGTCGGCGAGAAGACCGCCGCCAAGTGGGTCAACCAGTTCGGCTCCTTCGACGAACTCGTCGCCCGCGCCGACGAGGTGAAGGGCAAGATCGGCGAGAAGCTGCGCGAGCACCTGGACTCCGTCAAGCGCAACCGCATCCTCACCGAGCTGGTCCGCGACGTCGAACTCCCGCTGGGCGTCGGCGACCTGGCCCGCGCCCCGTTCGACCGCACCGAGGTCGGCCGGATCATGGAGGCCCTGGAGTTCCGCAACGCCAACTTCCGCGACCGGGTGCACGCCATCGACCCCGGCGCCGAGGAGACCGAGCCCGAGGCCGAACTCGCCCCCGGCGTCGACGTCGACGGCGAACTGCTCACCGACCCGGGCACCCTCGCCGCCTGGCTGGAGCAGCACGCCGCCACCGGCCGGATCGCGCTCGCCGCCGTCTACCGGTGGGCCCTCGGCAGCGGCGAGGTCACCGAAGTCGCCCTGGCCGTCGGCGAGTCGGCCGCCTGGTTCGACCCGGCGCTGCTCGCCGAGGAGGACGAGCGCGCCTTCGCCGCCTGGCTCGCCGACCCCGCCGCACCCAAGGCCCTGCACATCGCCAAGCAGGTCATGCGGGCCTTCGCCGAGCGCGGCTGGACGATCGCGGGCGTCGCCGCCGACACCGCGCTCGCCGCCTACCTGGAGAAGCCCGGCCGGCGCACCTTCACCCTGGAGGTCCTCGCCGAGGAGTACCTGGCCCGCTCGCTCGCCCCGGCGCCCGCCGCCGAGAGCGGCCAGCTCACCTTCGACGCCCCGGAGGAGGACGCCGCGGCCGGCGCCCGCGCGCTGATGCTGCAGGCCCGCGCCGTCCTCGACCTCGCCGAGCTCTTCGACACCCGCCTCGCCGAGGTCGGCGCCACCGGGCTGCTGCTCGACATGGAGCTGCCGATCGCCGCCCTGCTCGCCCGCATGGAGCGCTACGGCATCGCCGCCGACGGCCCCTGGCTCACCGGCCTGGAGACGCAGTTCGCCGCCGAGATCCAGCGCTGCGTCGAGGAGGCCCACGCCGCCGCCGGCCACGAGTTCAACCTCGGCTCGCCCAAGCAGCTCCAGGAGATCCTGTTCGGCGAACTCGCCCTCCCCAAGACCAAGAAGATCAAGACCGGGTACACCACCGACGCCGACGCGCTCACCTGGCTCGCCACCCAGACCGACAACGAGCTGCCGGTCATCCTGCTGCGCCACCGCGACCAGGCCAAGCTGCGCACCACCGTCGAGGGCCTGCTCAAGACGGTCTCCCCGGCCGGGCGCATCCACACCACCTTCAACCAGATGGTCGCCGCCACCGGCCGGCTCTCGTCGCAGGACCCGAACCTGCAGAACATCCCGGTCCGCACCGAGGAGGGCCGCGCCATCCGCCGCGCCTTCGTCGTCGGCGAGGGCTACGAGGCGCTGCTGACCGCCGACTACTCCCAGATCGAGCTGCGCATCATGGCCCACCTCTCCGAGGACGAGGCCCTGATCGAGGCCTTCGCCAGCGGGGAGGACCTCCACACCACCGTCGCCTCGCAGGTCTTCGAGGTGCCCGGCGAGGCGGTCGACGCCGAGATGCGCCGCAAGATCAAGGCGATGTCCTACGGCCTGGCGTACGGGCTCTCCGCCTACGGGCTCTCCCAGCAGCTCGGCATCAAGCCCGCCGAGGCCCAGGGCCTGATGGACACCTACTTCGAGCGCTTCGGCGGGGTGCGCGACTACCTGCGCCGGGTGGTCGACGAGGCCCGCGCCACCGGGTACACCGAGACCCTGCTCGGCCGCCGCCGGTACCTGCCCGACCTCAACAGCGACAACCGCCAGCGCCGCGAGATGGCCGAGCGGATGGCCCTCAACGCCCCCATCCAGGGCTCGGCCGCCGATATCGTCAAGATCGCCATGCTGCGGGTCGACGAGGCGCTGCGCACTGCCGGGCTGGGCTCGCGGATGCTGCTCCAGGTGCACGACGAGATCGTGCTGGAGCTGGCGCCGGGCGAGCGCGAGCAGGTCGAGGCGCTGGTCCGGGAGCAGATGGCCGGTGCCTACCCGCTGCGGGCGCCGCTGGACGTCTCGGTCGGCGTGGGCCCCGACTGGGAGGCCGCCGCGCACTGAGGCCGCGCGCAGCCGAACGGCGCGCCGCACCGGGCCGAGCACCGGGCCCGGCCGCGTACCGGGCGGTGGGCGGGGCGGGGGCCGACCGGGCCCCCGCCCGGCTCACCGGCGGGCGTTGGTGCGCTTCGTCGGCTCGGCCGTGGTCGGGTCCTCCGGCCACGGATGGCGCGGGTAGCGCCCGCGCAGCTCGGCGCGGACGGCCTTGTAGCCGTCCCGCCAGAACGACGCCAGGTCGCCGGTGACCGCGGCGGGCCGTCCGGCGGGGGAGAGCAGGTGCACGGTCAGCGGCACCCGCCCGCCGGCCAGCGCCGGGGCCGCCGCCCAGCCGAACAGCTCCTGCAGCTTCACCGCGAGCACCGGTCGGCCGCCGGCGTAGTCCACCCGGATCCGGGAGCCGGAGGGCACGGTGATCCGCTCGGGCGCCAGCTCGTCGAGCCGTCCGGCCTGCCCCTGCGCCCAGGGCAGCAGCCGCTGGAGGGCCGCCGCGGTGTCGATCCGGGCCAGGTCGGCGCGCCGCCGGGCCCGGGACAGCTCCGGCTCCAGCCACTCGTCGGCCCGCTCCAGCAGCGCGGCGTCGGCCACGTCCGGCCACGGTGCGCCGAGCTCGGCGTGCAGGAACGCCAGCCGCTCGCGCAGTCCGGCCGCCGCGGGCGGCCAGCCGAGCAGCGTGCCGACGCCCTCGCGCGCCAGCCCCTCCCGCAGGGCGGAGCGCACCAGCGCCGGGTCGGGCCGCTCCAGCCGTTCGGCGGTCAGCTCGACGGCGCCCAGCGCGGCCACCCGCCGGGCCGCCACCTCGCCGCGCCGGGTGTCCCAGCGGACCTCCTCGCGGGCGGACAGCAGCGGCGCCCCGGCCAGCCGGGCGGTCTCCTCGTCGAGCGGGGCGGCGTGCAGCACCCGGGCCGACGGCGCGCCGGCCGGGCGGTCGGCCACCGCGACGGCCAGCCACGGCAGCCCGGCGAGGGCGGTGCCCGCCGACAGCTCCGCCGCCGTTCCCGAGGCCATCAGGTAGGGGCTGCGGGTGCCGGGTTCGGGCCGCTCCACCCGGGCCCGGGCGATCCGCTCGGGGAAGGCCAGGGCGACCACCAGGCCGACCGCCGCCGGATCCGGCAGGGCGGTCGGTGCGGCCTCCGGGACGCCGCGCAGCAGCCGGCGCACCTCCTCGCGCCAGCGGGCCGCGTAGCCGTCCCCGGCGCCGGAGCGCACCAGCCGCAGCACGGCGCCCAGGTCGTCGCCGAGCGCCCGGGGCGGTTCCTCGGACAGCAGGGCGACCACCTCGGCGGCCCGTCGCGAGCCGACCGCCGGGGCGCCGTCGACCAGCGCGCGGGCCAGCCGCGGGTGCAGCCCGGTGCGGGCGAGCCGCACCCCGCGCGGGGTGGCCCGGCCGTCGGCGTCCACCGCGCCGAGGGCGTGCAGGGTCTGCCGGGCGGCGGCCATCGCCCCGGCCGGCGGGGCGTCCGGCAGGGCCAGCCCGGTGGCGTCCGGGTCGCCCCAGCAGGCGGTCTGCAGGGCGAACGGGGTGAGGTCGGCGAGCGCGATCTCCGGGGTGGGGAAGCGGGCCGCGAGGGCGTCCTCGGCCTCCGCCCAGCAGCGGTAGACGGTGCCCGGGGCCTCGCGCCCGGCCCGGCCGGCCCGCTGCCGGGCGGCGGCCAGCGAGGCCCGGACGGTGACCAGGCCGGCCAGTCCGCGGGCGTGGTCGGTGCGCGGTTCGCGGGCCAGCCCGCAGTCGACCACGGTCCGCACGCCGGGCACGGTCAGCGAGGACTCGGCGACCGAGGTGGCCAGCACCACCCGCCGCCCCGTCGAGGGGCCCAGCGCGGCGTCCTGTACGGCCTGTGGGGCCCGGCCGTGCAGCTGCAGCACCTCGGCGGGCGCGCCGTCGAGCAGTCCGGCGACCCGGGCGATCTCGCCGGCGCCGGGCAGGAAGCAGAGCACGTCGCCGGGCTGCTCGGCCAGCGCCCGGCGGACGGTGGCGGCCACGTGCTCCAGCAGCGCCGGGTCGACCCGGGTGCCGTGCGCGGGGCGGACGGCGCGCGCGGGGGGCACCCAGCGCACCTCGACGGGGTGCGAGACGCCGTGCGCCTCGACCACCGGCGCGCCGCCGAGCAGGTCGGCCCAGGCCGCGGTGTCGGAGGTCGCCGAGGCGCAGATCAGCCGCAGGTCCGGGCGCAGGGCGGCCCGGACGTCCAGCAGGAAGGCGAGCGCGGTGTCGGCGTCGAGGTGCCGCTCGTGGCACTCGTCGAGCACCACCGCGTCCACCCCGGGCAGCTCCTGGTCGCGCTGGAGGCGCTGCAGCAGCACGCCGGTGGTGACCACCTCGACGGCGGTCGCCGGGCCGGTCCGGCGCTCGCCGCGCACGGTGTACCCGACCTCCCCGCCGACCGCGGAGCCGAGCAGCCAGGCCATCCGCCGGGCCGCCGCCCGGACGGCCAGCCGGCGGGGTTCGGCGACCAGCACCCGGCGGGCGGGGCGGCCGTCGCCGAGGAGCCCGGCCAGCGCGAGCGGGACGAGCGTGGTCTTGCCGGTGCCGGGCGGGGCGGCGAGTACGGCGGTGCCGTGCTCGTCGAGGGCCCGGTGCAGGGCGGGCAGGGCGGTCCGGACGGGCAGGTCGAGCCGGGCGGGGTGCACGGCGGGCTCAGTCCCGTTCCGCGACGAAGATCGCGGTGCCGGGGAAGTGCCGTCCGCGCAGCGGGGACCAGCCGCCCCACTCCTGGTCGTGGCCCTCGGGCCACTCGGGCTCGACGAGGTCCAGCAGCCGGAAGCCGGCGCCGACGAGTTCGCGCACCCGGTCGCCGAGGGTGCGGTGGTGCTCGACGTAGGTGGCCCGCCCCTGCTCGTCCTGCTCGACGTAGGGGGTGCGGTCGAAGTAGGAGGCGGTCGCGGTGAGGCCCTCGACGCCGGGCTCGTCGGGGAAGGCCCAGCGGATCGGGTGGGTCACCGAGAACACCCAGCGCCCGCCGGGCCGCAGCACCCGGTGCACCTCGCGCATCAGGGCGCCGGTGTCCGCGCTGAACGGCACCGCCCCGTACGCGGAGCAGGCCACGTCGAAGGAGCGGTCGGCGAACGGCAGCACCGCGGCGTCGGCCTGGACCAGCGGGACGGGCGGGGTGTCGCGGGCGAGGTCGATCCGGCGGGCGTGCTGGAGCTGGCGGAAGGAGATGTCGAGCGCGACCGGGCGGGCGCCCCGGGCGGCCAGCCAGCGGGAGCACTGGGCGGCGCCGGCGCCGAGCTCCAGCACGTCCCGGCCGGCGAGGTCGCCGAGCAGCCGGGCGTCGGCCTCGTCGAGGCCCTCGGGGCACCAGGTGAAGCGGTCGTCGCCGAGGAAGGCGCCGTGCTCCTCCTGGTACTCGTCGGCGTTGCGGTCCCACCAGCGGCGGCTGGCCCGGCTGCTCTCGCCCGCGCCGGCCTCGCGCCTTACGGCATCGTCGCCGTCCTCGTCAAGATCGTCGGGCCGGGTGTCGGGGGTGGTGGCCAAGGTGTGAACGCCCATCGCGTAGGGTGTGGACTGCGGAAGCGCCGCTGCTGCGATGCGGCCCCCACCGGGGCCGGATCCCGGTGGTGGCATCCGGGGAAAGGCCTTCTGTGGCCGTCACCGCTGAGGTGCGCTATCGGAGGATATGGCCTGATCCATACCGGCCTCCACCGTCTCGCCTTCGTTGGCGTTGACCGTGCCCAGCTGTCCCCGTATGCTACAAGTTGCGCTGCGGGCCTGCGCGCCTCGGACGGAGCAGGTCGCGCTCGCATCTGTCGAAGACCCCGTGGTCTCAAGACGGACGCCGGTTCTCGTTGTACGGGAATCCCGGTGCGCCGTGTTCTGGGCTGCCCGGCTTTTCGGTGGGAGCGATACGGGCCCTCCGCGTGGCATTACCTACGACTTCATGTCCGTACCGGAGCCCTTTTCCTAATGACGAGCCCCACCGACTCCTCCCTCAGCACCACCCCGCAGGTCGCGGTCAACGACATCGGCGACGCGGACGCGTTCCTCGCCGCAATCGACGAGACCATCAAGTACTTCAACGATGGCGACATCGTCGAGGGCGTCATCGTGAAGGTCGACCGTGACGAGGTGCTCCTCGACATCGGTTACAAGACCGAGGGCGTCATCCCGTCCCGTGAGCTCTCGATCAAGCACGACGTTGACCCGCACGAGGTCGTCTCGGTCGGCGACAACATCGAGGCCCTGGTTCTCCAGAAGGAGGACAAGGAGGGTCGTCTCATCCTGTCCAAGAAGCGCGCTCAGTACGAGCGTGCCTGGGGCACGATCGAGAAGATCAAGGAAGAGGACGGCATCGTCACCGGTACCGTCATCGAGGTCGTCAAGGGTGGTCTCATCCTCGACATCGGCCTCCGTGGCTTCCTGCCGGCCTCGCTCGTCGAGATGCGCCGCGTCCGCGACCTCCAGCCCTACGTGGGCAAGGAGCTCGAGGCCAAGATCATCGAGCTGGACAAGAACCGCAACAACGTGGTCCTGTCCCGCCGTGCCTGGCTGGAGCAGACCCAGAGCGAGGTCCGCCAGACCTTCCTCACCACCCTGCAGAAGGGCCAGGTGCGCTCCGGCGTCGTCTCCTCGATCGTCAACTTCGGTGCCTTCGTGGACCTGGGTGGCGTCGACGGCCTGGTGCACGTCTCCGAGCTGTCCTGGAAGCACATCGACCACCCGTCCGAGGTCGTCGAGGTCGGCCAGGAGGTCACCGTCGAGGTTCTCGACGTGGACATGGACCGCGAGCGCGTCTCCCTGTCGCTGAAGGCGACCCAGGAGGACCCGTGGCAGCAGTTCGCCCGGACCCACCAGATCGGCCAGGTCGTCCCGGGTAAGGTCACCAAGCTGGTTCCGTTCGGTGCGTTCGTCCGCGTCGACGAGGGCATCGAGGGCCTGGTCCACATCTCCGAGCTGGCCGAGCGCCACGTGGAGATCCCGGAGCAGGTCGTCCAGGTCGGCGACGAGATCTTCGTCAAGGTCATCGACATCGACCTGGAGCGCCGCCGCATCAGCCTGTCGCTGAAGCAGGCCAACGAGGCCCTGGGTGCCAACCCGGCCGAGGTCGAGTTCGACCCGACCCTGTACGGCATGGCCGCCTCGTACGACGACCAGGGCAACTACATCTACCCGGAGGGCTTCGACCCCGAGGCGAACGACTGGCTGCCCGGCTTCGAGAAGCAGCGCGAGGAGTGGGAGCGCCAGTACGCCGAGGCGCAGGCCCGCTTCGAGCAGCACCAGGCCCAGGTCATCAAGAGCCGCGAGGCCGACGCCGAGGCCGCTGCGGAGGGTGGCGACGCCGTCGCCGCCGCCGCGGGTGGCTCGTACTCCTCCAGCAGCGACGAGGGCTCCGGCGCTCTCGCTTCGGACGAGGCCCTCGCCGCCCTGCGCGAGAAGCTGGCCGGCGGCCAGAGCTGAGGCTCTGCCCCTGAGGCGGCCCCGCAGCTGAGGCCTCCTCGCAGCTGAACAGCCGAACGGGCCCCCATCCGGATTTCCGGGTGGGGGCCCGTTTCGTGCATTCCGGCGGCAATTGCGCATTCCGCCTTCACTTATGTGCGCCATAGGTGAAGGAATTGATGTGACAAGGGGCTCATCTGATCGCCCTAGGTGTTTCATCGCATTCCCCCTACCTTGGGTGGAGTTGTCCGATCGGTCCTACGATCGGCCCCGCACGCAAGGGCACCACCTGCACATGCGCCGTAGCCCCGCAGTGACCCCCCTCCCGCTCCCCGCCGACCAGCAGGTCCCCGGACGCCTCGCCGCCCTCGGCCGCTTCTGCTTCCGCCACCGCCGCTGGGTGCTCGGCCTCTGGGCCGTCGTTCTGGTGGTCGGCGTGCTGATCGGCGGCCGGGTCTTCGAGGGGACGGTCGCCGGTGCCTCCTCCGCGGCCTCCGAGGCCGACCGGGGCAGCGCCGTGGTCACCGCGGCGGACCCCGCCCGCGGCACCCTCACCGCCGTGGTCGACGGCCGCCCGGTCGACGACCCCGCGGTACGGGAGGCCGTCACCCGGGCCACCGCCGAGATCGCCGCCCTGCCCGGGGTGTCCTCGGTCGCCGACGCCTACCGCGCCGACCCGTCCGCCGCCGCCCTGCGCTCCGCCGACGGCACCGCGAGCCTGGTCTCCGTACGGATGGCCGACGGCAGCAGCGCCGCCGAGGCCGACGCCGTCGGGGAGCGCCTGGCCGGCATCACGGCCGACGGCGCGAGCGTCAAGGTGGGTGGCGACCTCGTGCTGGAGCAGGAGGTCAAGGAGCAGACCGAGCGGGACACCCGCTTCGGCGAGATCGTCACCCTGCCGCTGACCCTGATCGTCATGGTGCTGGTCTTCGGCGGCCTCGCCGCGGCCGGCCTGCCGGTGATCGGCGCGATCGCCTCGGTGGGCGGCTCGCTGCTCGCGATGTACGGCTTCAGCCGGATCATGGACATCGACACCAGCGTGCTGCCGATCGCCACCGTGCTCGGCCTGGGCCTCTCGATCGACTACGCGCTGCTCATGGTGAATCGTTTCCGCGAGGAACGCGGCCACGGCGCGGGCATCGCCGCCGCCGTCGAACGGACCGCGGCCACCGCCGGGCGCACCGTCGCGTTCTCCGGGCTCACCGTCGCCGTCGCGCTCGCCGGACTCTTCGTCTTCACCAGCCCCGTCCTGGGTGCGGTCGCCGCGGCCGGCGTCAGCGTGGTCGTGATCGCGGTCGCCGCCGCGCTCACCCTCGTCCCCGCGCTGCTCGGCTTCACCGGCCACCGGATCAAGGCCCCCACCGCCCCCGTGCCGGACGAGGGCTTCTTCAGCCGGACCGTCCGGGTGGTCCGCAAGCGCGCGGTGGCCGTCGCCCTCGCCTGCACCGCCCTGCTGGTCGCGGCCGGCGTCCCGTTCCTGCACGCCGAGATGCGCAGCTCCGGGGCCTCCGTCCTGCCCTCCTCCTCGATCGGCCGCCAGGTCGCCGAGACCGTCGACCAGCGCTTCCCGCAGGCCTCCGCCGCCCCCGTCACCGTCGTCGTCGAGGGCAGCGCCGCGGCCGCCCAGGAGTACGCCGACAAGGTCGTGGCCGGGGTGCCCGGGGTCAGCGGCGTCCGCGCCGTCGCCCCGGTCGGCACCGGCGACCGGGTCTCCACCATCGACGTCCTGGTGCACGGCGACCCGCAGGGCGAGCAGGCCCAGCAGGTGGTCGAGAAGCTGCGCGCCGACCGCGGCGGCCTCACCACGCACGTCACCGGCGGCGCCGCCTCGATCGTCGACTTCCAGCACGAACTGCTCACCCGCGGTCCGATCGCGCTCGGCCTGGTCGCGCTCGGCACCCTGGTCCTGCTGTTCCTGATGACCGGATCGGTGGTGATGCCGGTCAAGGCGCTGCTGATGAACCTGCTGTCGCTGGGCGCCTCGCTCGGCGCGCTCACCCTGGTCTTCCAGGACGGCTGGTTCAGCGGCCTGCTCGGCTTCAGCCCGACCGGCGGCCTGGAGACCTTCATCCCGGTGCTGGTCTTCGCCTTCGCCTTCGGCCTCTCGATGGACTACGAGGTCTTCCTGCTCGCGCGGATCAAGGAACTGCGCGACCGCGGCCACAGCAACGAGCGCTCGGTGGAGCTCGGCGTCCAGCGCAGCGGTCGGATCATCACGTCGGCGGCCCTGCTGATGGTGATCGTCTTCGCGGGCTTCGCCATCGGCGACATGCTGATGGTCAAGCAGATGGGCATCGCCCTGGCGGTCGCCGTCGCGGTCGACGCCACCCTGGTCCGCTGCCTGCTGGTCCCGGCCGCGATGAGCCTGTTCGGCGAGTTCAACTGGTGGGCCCCGGCCCCGCTGCGCCGCCTGCACCGCCGCTTCGGCCTCAGCGAGCACGTCGACCTGCCGCCGCTGCCCACCCCGGCCGGCGGACTGCCCGCGCCGCGCAGCCCCGAGCCGGCGCCGGCCGCGGCGGGCGCCGCCGGGTGACCGGCGCGGACGCTCAGCTGCGGGCGCGGTAGACGCGCATCGCCAGCGGGTAGAACACCGCGGCGATGCCGGCCGCCCACACCAGCGTCCACATCACCGGCTCGGCCACCGGGCCGCCGGTGAGCAGGCCGCGGAAGGCGTCCGACAGGTGCGTCACCGGGTTGACGTCCGCCCACGCCTGCAGCCAGCCCGGCATGGTGTCCACCATGACGAACGCGCTGCTGGTGAAGGTGATCGGGAAGATCAGGGTGAACGCGAACACCTGGACCTTCTCCGCGTCGCCCGCCACCATCCCGATCAGCACCGCGCTCCAGGAGACCGCGGCGGTGAACACCAGCAGCAGCGCCGCCGCCGCGGCCACCCCGCCGATCCCGGTGGTGATCCGGAAGCCCATCAGCAGGCCCAGCCCGATCATCAGCAGCATCGCCCACAGCTGCTTGCACAGGTCGGCGGCGATCCGGCCGAACAGCGGCGCCGCGCGGGCGATCGGCAGGCTGCGCAGCCGGTCGAAGACGCCCTTGGTCAGGTCGGCGTTGAGCGACATCGCCGTGTAGGTGGTCGTGAACAGGGCGTTCTGGCAGATGATGCCGGCCAGCGCGTACTGCAGGTACTCCTGCGGGGAGCCGGCCATCTGGCCGCCCATGACGTAGGTGAACAGCAGCACGAACATGATCGGCGTGATGCTGAAGTCGACCAGCTCCAGCGGGTTGTGCTTGACCGAGACCAGGCTGCGCCAGGCCATCGTGCCGGTCTGTTGGAGGGCGGCGAGCGGGCCCACCCGGTTGCCCCGGCCGGGGGCGGCGGAGGGCCGGTCGGTGACGGCGGCGGTCATGACGTCCTCCCCCCGGCCTGCTGGTACGCGTCCTGCGCCGGACCGTCCCGGCCGTCGGGGCCCTCCCGGCCGTCGGGGCCGTCCGGGTCGTCCTGCTCGATCCGCGGATCGGCGTCCGGTTCGGCGCGGTGGCCGGTCAGGGCGAGGAAGACCTCGTCCAGGCTGGAGCGGCGCAGGGCCAGCTCGCCGACGGCGATCCCGGCGGCGTCCAGCCGGCGGACCACCGCGGGCATCAGCTCGGGGTCGTTGACCGGCGCGGTGACCGCCCCGCCCTCGATCCGGGCCTGCGGTCCCGCGGTCTCGCCGATCAGGGCGTGCGCCCGGGCCAGGTCCGCCGCGCGGACCGGGCGCAGCTCCAGCACCTGGCCGCCGGTGCGGTCCTTCAGCTCGTCGGGGGTGCCGCCGGCGATCACCCGGCCCTTGTCGATCACCACGATCTCGTCGGCGAGCCGGTCCGCCTCGTCCAGGTACTGGGTGGTGAGCAGGGCGGTGACGCCCTCGGCGACCAGGCCGCGCAGCAACTCCCACAGCTCGCCGCGGGCGTGCGGGTCGAGGCCGGTGGTCGGCTCGTCGAGGAAGAGGATGCTCGGCCGGCCGACCAGGCTGGCGGCCAGGTCGAGGCGGCGGCGCATGCCGCCGGAGTAGCCCTTGGCGGCGCGGCCCGCGGCGTCGGTCAGCCGGAAGCGCTCCAGCAGGTCGGCGGCCCGGGCGCGGGCCTCGGGGCGGGGGAGGCCGAGCAGGCGGCCGATCATCAGCAGGTTCTCGGTGCCGCTGAGGTTCTCGTCGACGGCGGCGTACTGGCCGGTGAGGCCGAGCATCGCGCGGACCCGGCCGGGTTCGCGGACCACGTCGTGCCCGCCGACCAGGGCGCGTCCGCCGTCGGGGCGCAGCAGGGTGGCGAAGATCCGTACGGCGGTGGTCTTCCCGGCGCCGTTGGGGCCGAGCAGGCCGAGGACGGTGCCGGATCTGGCGACCAGGTCGATGCCCGCCAGTGCCTCGGTCTCCTTGAACCGCTTGACCAGACCCTCCGCCTGGATCGCGTCCGCCACGGCCGGACCTCCCGCCTCGTCGGCGCGCCGGGCTCCGGCGCACACACCCTTCCACTGTGCGCCCGCCGGACGCCGGGTTCCACCGGAGAGCGGAGATCGGCGGCGTACTGTGGCGGCCATGCGACTGACCAAGTTCGGACATGCCTGTGTGCGCCTCGAACGGGGCGGCACCACCCTCGTCGTCGACCCCGGGGCGTTCACCGACCCGGCGGCGCTGGCCGGCGCGGACGCCGTGCTGATCACCCACGAGCACTTCGACCACTTCGAGGAGGCCGGGCTGCGGGCCGCGCTGGCCGCGGACCCGGCGCTGCGGGTGTGGACCAACCCGGCGGTGGCGGCGAAGCTGGAGGGCCTGGGCGGGCGGGTGACCGCGGTCGGCGAGGGCGACGCCTTCGAGGTCGGCGGGATCGGGGTGAGCGTGCACGGGGAGTGGCACGCCGAGATCCACCGGGAGATCCCGCTGGTGCGCAACATCGGCTTCCTGGTCGACGGGCGGGTCTTCCACCCCGGTGACGCGCTGACCGTGCCGCCGCACCCGGTGCGGACGCTGCTGCTGCCGATTGCCGCGCCGTGGAGCAAGGTCGGCGAGCTGATCGACTACGTCCGGGAGGCCGGGCCGGAGCAGGCGCTGGCGGTGCACGACGCGGTGCTCAGCCCGGAGGGCCTGGCCATCCATACCCGGCTGGTCGGCAGCGGCGGCCCGGGGACGGGCGCGGAGCTGCGGGCGCTGGCGGCGGGGGAGAGCCTCGACCTGGACGGCGGTCCGGGACGGGAGTGACCGCGCCGCCACCGCGGGCGGTCCGCGCCGGTAGCCTGGCGCCATGCTGAAGATCGGACTGACGGGCGGCATCGGCGCGGGCAAGAGCGAGGTGTCGCGCCTGCTCGCCGCCCACGGCGCGGTGATCGTGGACTCCGACGTGATCGCCCGCGAGGTGGTCGCCCCCGGGACGGACGGCCTGCGGGCGGTGGTCGCCGAGTTCGGCCCCGGGGTGCTGCGGGCGGACGGCTCGCTGGACCGCCCCGCCCTCGGGGCCGTCGTCTTCGCCGACCCCGAGCGGCTGCAGGCCCTGAACGCGATCGTCCACCCCCTGGTGCGGGCCCGCTCCGCCGAACTGGAGGCGGGCGCCGCCGAGGACGCGGTCGTGGTGCACGACGTCCCGCTGCTCGCCGAGAACGGCCTCGCGCCGCTGTACGACCTGGTCCTGGTCGTCGACGCCGCCGACGAGGTGCGGATCGACCGGCTGACCCGGCTGCGCGGCATGACCGAGGAGGAGGCCCGGGCCCGGATGGCCGCCCAGGCGAGCCGGGCCGACCGGCTGGCGATCGCGGACGTCGTGGTGGACAACAGCGGTCCGCTGGAGGGCCTGGCGGCCCGGGTGGGCGCGGTGTGGTCGGAGCTGTCCGCGCGGCGGGCCTGACGCCTTGGGCCGAGCGGGTCACTCCGGCCAGGGGGAGTCCTCGATCACCTCGACGAAGTCGGTGCGGGCGAAGCCCGGCTCGAAGCGGGCCAGCACGTCCGCCTTGACGTTGCCGAAGGCGGTCGCGGGCTTCGGTGCGATGCCCTCGTGGAAGGAGCGCAGGATGCCGCGCTTGAAGTCGGGGCGCGGGTGGGCGGCGACCACGGCGTCCCGGGCCGCGGTGTCGAGGTCGTGGTAGCCGAGGCCGAGCACGTCGAGTTCCACGCCGGCCGTGGTGAGGGCGATCTCCGGTTCCAGGTACTCGGGGATGCCGGGCGTGGTGTGCAGGGCGATCGCCTCCCAGACCAGGCGGATCCGCTGCTCGGGCAGCCCGTGTCCGCGCAGGAAGGCCGCGGCGGCCTCGGCGCCGTCGACCTCGAACCGCCGCCCGGAGGCGCGGTGCGCGGGGGCGAGGCCCAGGTCGTGGAACATCGCGGCGAGGTAGAGCAGTTCGGGGTCGAAAGCGAGTCCGCGGCGCTCTCCGGTGAGGGCGCCGAAGAGGTAGACGCGGCGCGAGTGGTGGAAGAGCAGGTCGGTGGAGGCGTCCCGGACCAGCTCGGTGGCCTCGGTGGCGAGGCTGCTGTCGGGGATCTTCACTCCGGCGATCTCGGTGGCCATGGCGGTGTGCTCCTCTGCGGGTCCGGTGTGCGGTTCGGCGGGACGGTGGGGCGGGCGGTTCGACGGGCGGCGGGACGGTCGTGCGGCGAGGCGGCGGGCCGTCAGGTCCGGACGGCGGCCTCGGTGCGGGCGACGGCCGCGGCGGCGAAGGCGCGTACGGCGGGGTGCGGGCGGGTGCCGTCGCCGGCCAGCTCCGGCTGGAAGAGGCTGGCCAGGAAGAACGGGTGGTCCGGCAGCTCCGCGATCCGCACCTCGCCGGCCGCGTCGGACCCGCTGAACACCAGTCCGTGGGCGCGCAGTTCGTCCAGGTACGCGTCGTTGAGCCCGTACGCGCAGTGGTAGCGCTCCACGGTGCGGGTGGTGCCGAGGACGCGTTCGGCGAGCGAGCCGGGGGCGAGGTCGACGACGCCCTCGTGCCCGACCAGGGAGCAGCTCAGCGGCACGATCAGCAGCTGCCCGCCCGCGGGGTCGCTCTCCGCGTGCGCGGCGGTGCCGAGGCCGCAGACGTTGCGGGCGTACTCCAGGACGGCGTGCTGGAAGCCGGCGCAGGTCCCGAGGAAGGGGATGTGCCGCTCGCGGGCGGTGCGGACGGCCGCGACGGCGCCCGCCTCGCTGCGGTACGGGCTGCCGGGCAGCAGCCAGATCGCGTCGAAGCCGTCCAGCGCGCCGGGGGCCTCGGCGTCCTCGGTGGGGATCCAGTAGGCGTCCAGGGCGAGCCGGTCGCGTTCGGCGAGCGCGTCGAGCAGGCCGGGGATCCGGGCGTGCGAGCGGATTTCGACGGAGCGGTCGCCGACCAGGGCGAGCCGGGGCAGGTGCGGGGTCATGACGCCATCCTGACCCGGGGAGTGCCATCGGATCCAACGATGATCGGTGCTGTCGGGATCAGGAATACTGATGGGTATGGATCCGCACCAGCTGCGCACCTTCGTCGCCGTCTGCCGCCTGGGCTCCTTCTCCGAGGCGGCGCGCGAACTCGGCTACACCCAGTCGGCCGTCTCCCAGCAGATCGCGGTGCTGGAGGCCGACCTCGGGGCCGCCCTGCTGCACCGCCGCCCGGTCGGCCCGACCGAGGCGGGCGCGCGGCTGCTGGAACACGCCGGGCCGCTGCTGGTGCGGCTCGACGCGGCGCGCGCCGACATCAGGCGCCTGGTACGGGCGCCGAGCGCCCGCCTGGTCCTCGGGACGACGCCGCTGGCGCTCACCGCCGAGGTGGCGCTCGCGCTGGCCGGGGTGCGCCGCTCGCACCCGAGGCTCGACCTGGCCGTCCGGGTGCACGCGCACGAGGAACTGCCCGCCCTGGCCGCCACCGGCGAGGTCGACCTCGCGCTGGTCGACGGCCTCGCCGCACCCAGCGATCCGCTGCCGCTGCCCGAGACGGGGCCGCTCGCGACGGTCGCCGTCGGGGAGCAGCCGCTCGCCGTCGCCCTGCCCGCCGACCACCCGCTGGCCGGGCGTCCGGGCCTCGCGCTCGCCGACCTCTCCGCCGCCCGCTGGCTGGACGCCCCCGGGATCGCCCCGACGCCCGACCGGCTGCGGGCCGCGACCGGCGTCGACGGCTACCGGCCCGCCGCGGTGTACCGGGGCGGTGACGTGCGCGGCCTGCTCGTCCTGGTCGCCGCCGGCCACGGCCTGACCGTGCTGCCGCAACCGGCCGCCGCCGGGGCGCCGGGCGTCGTCGCGGTGCCCGTCCGGACGCCGCGACTGGTCCACCGCACCGAGCTGGTGCACGGCAGCCTGCCCGCGGGCGGCCCGGCGGCGCTGCTGGCGGAACTGCTGGGCCGGCGGCCCGGGCCGGGCCCGGCCGCTACCGGCGGGGCTGGGTGAAGCGCAGCATGTTGCCGGCCGGGTCGCGGAAGGCGCAGTCGCGCACGCCGTACGGCTGGTCGACCGGCTCCTGCAGCACCTCGCCGCCCGCCGCGCGGATGCGTTCGAAGGTGGCGTCGCAGTCCTCGGTGGCGAAGATGACGGCCCGCAGCAGGCCCTTGGCGAGCAGCTGCGCCACGGCCTCGCGGTCGGCGGGGGAGGCACCGGGGTCGGCGAGCGGCGGTTCGAGGACGATGCTGACGTCGGGCTGGGAGGGGGCGCCGAGGGTCACCCAGCGCATCCCCTCGAAGCCGACGTCGTTGCGCACCTCCAGGCCGAGCACGTCCCGGTAGAAGACCAGCGCCTTGTCGTGGTCGTCGACGGCGATGAAGCACTGCGAAAGCTTGATGTCCATGCGTTTCACGCTACGGGCGGGGTCCGGCTTTCGCTTCTCCGTTCCTGACCGGTCGGGTGTGGATCTTGGCGATGCAGGCCGGGACCGCCGCGCCGTCCTCGTGGCCGCGGGCCCGGTAGGCGCTCGGGGTCTCGCCCACCAGCTCGGTGAACCGGGAGCTGAACGAGCCCAGCGAGGTACAGCCGACCGCGAAGCAGACCTCGGTCACCGACAGGTCGCCCCGGCGCAGCAGGGCCTTGGCCCGCTCGATCCGGCGGGTCATGAGGTAGCTGTACGGGGTCTCCCCGAAGGCCGCGCGGAAGCTGCGGGAGAAGTGGCCCGCCGACATCAGCGCGACCCGCGCCAGTGCCGTCACGTCCAGCGGCTCCATGTAGTCGCGGTCCATCGCGTCGCGGGCCCGGCGCAGCCGCCGGAGGTCCTCCAGGCTCGTCACACCACCCACCCTCCCACACCTCCCCCGCAGCTCCTCCGGGCACCCTCCGCGGGCGGCCCGTCCTCAGGGCTTGCGGGCGACGCCGACCCAGAGGGCGACCTGGGCGTCGGTGGGCAGGGCCGGCTGGTCGGGGCGCCAGAGGGGGGCGGTGACCAGCCCGGGGTCGGCGAGTTCGAGGCCGTCGAAGAAGCGCAGGACCTGCTCGCGGGTGCGCATGGTCAGCTGGGCGGAGGCGTTGCGGTAGAGGGCGGGGCCCTTGGCGGCGTCGACGGGCGGGGCGAAGTCGCCGGTGGCGTGCGAGATCGCCAGCAGGCTGCCGGAGGGCAGCGCGTCGACCAGGGTGCGGACGATGCCGTGCGGCTCGTCCGCGTCGTCGATGAAGTGCAGGACGGCGAACAGCAGCAGCGCGACCGGCTGCCCGGAGTCGATCGCCTTGCGCACCTCGGGGTTCTCCAGGATGCCCGCGGGGTCGCGCAGGTCGGCCTGGACGACGGCGGTGCTCCCGGGGGTCGTCCCGCTCAGCAGGGCCCGGCTGTGGACCAGCACGATCGGGTCGTTGTCCACGTAGACGACTCTGGCGTCGGGGTGCACCTGCTGGGCGATCTGGTGGGTGTTGCCGGCGGTCGGTATGCCGGTGCCGATGTCGATGAACTGCCGTACGCCGGAGGCCGCCAGGTGGTGCACGGCGCGGCCGAGGAAGGCCCGGTTGGCGAGGGCGCTGATCCGGACCAGCGGGCTGAGTGCGATCACCTTCTCCGCGGCCTCGCGGTCGGCGGGGAAGTTGTCCTTGCCGCCGAGGTAGTAGTCGTACATCCGGGCGGGGTGCGGGATCTCCGGGCGCAGGTCGACGGGCGGCCGGAGGTCGCTGGTGTCGCCGTTCAGCCACTCCAGCTCGATGCCGTGATGCTCGGTCATGTCCGGCCTCCCCTTGGGCGATTGTGATCTCGAAGGGGCAGCTTAGGTGCCGACCCGGGCGTGTGCCGCCCGCTTCCGGAATCCGGGCCCGTCAGTTCGGGGCGTCACAGCCCGCCGCCGCACCCTCCGCAGCCGCCGCCGCAGCTGCTCCCGCCGCAGCCGCCGGGACTTCCCAGGCCTGCGCCGTCGCTGCCGGAGGCGCTGCGGGAGCGCGCGGCCGCCTCGGCCCGCCGGCGCCGTTCGGCCGCCGCCCGTGCCGCCCGTGCCGCCTGTTCGGCCTCGGCCGCCGCGCGGGAGCCGGCCAGGGCGATGGCGAGGTCGTGGTCGGCCGGCAGGGCGGCGAGTCCGCCGAGTGCCACGGCGAGGGCGGGCGGCCGCGGGGCGGGGTCTGCGAGCGCCTTCGTCAGGACGCCGGCGCCGAGGGCGGTGGTGAAGGTGCGCTCCGGCCGCCCCCGGACGGCCAGGACGACCGCGGCGGCCAGCAGGGCCGCGAAGGGGAGGAGGCGGAGCAGGACGCCCTCGTCGTGCCGGTGCGCCCACCAGGCGGAGAACCCGCCCGCCGCGGCGACCAGGACGGCGGCCGTCCGGAGGGACCCGGCGGCCCGGACGGCCCGGGCGTGCAGGTCGTCGTCCTGGAGCAGGCCGGTGCGCATCAGCTGCTTCTCGAAGGCCCGGTGCGGGGCCTTGAACGGGACGGAGGCGAGCAGGTCGAGCAGGTCGTGGGTGCGGGTGGGGCCGGCCGCCAGGGCGACCGCGGCCTCGACGGGCTCCCGGGGGTCGCCGTCGGTGACCGTGACGGTGCCCGCGCGGGAGGCGACCAGCCGGCCGTCCGCGTGCAGCGCGGTGACCAGGGTCTCGGGCAGGTGCGCGGCCACGAAGGCGAGTTCGTAGACGTCGGCGCGGTACGGCCGGCGCGCCTCCCGCTCGGGCCGGCGCAGCGCCTGCCGGGCCCGGCGCAGTCGGAGTGCCGCCGCGGCCGACACCGCGGCGGAGACGAGCAGCGGAACCAGGAACCCCCACACCATGACGCCCCCGTGCCTGCGGCGCCCCCTCCCCGGTGCGCCGTTCCCGCCAGTGTGGGAGCGGCGCACCGGTGTACGCAAGTGGTGTGCAGGAGCGGACAGTTGACTGATTCCCGGGTGGCGGGCGCCGGGCTCACCGGTCGAGCGCGATGGCGTTCTTGGCGCGCTCGACGGACTCCTCGGAGGCCGGGCCGCCGGGGTTCTCGGTGGCGAGGGCCTGGTTGGCGGCGACGAAGGGGCGCATCCGCTCCTCGTACCGCTCGAAGGCGGCGCGGTGGTCCTCGCCGTCCTTGCGGGCGCGGCCCAGTTCGTCGGCCAGGACGTGGGCGCCGACCAGGGCGAGGCTGGTGCCCTGCCCGGAGAGCGGGGAGGCGCAGTAGCCGGCGTCGCCGAGCAGCGCGATCCGGCCGGCCGACCACTGCTCCAGGTGGACCTGGGCCATCGCGTCGGCGTAGTAGTCGGGGGCGCGGTGCAGGGCGTCCAGCAGGCGGGGCGTCTCCCAGCGCAGGGCGGACATCCGCTCGGCGACCAGCTTCCGGCTCTGCTCGGGGTCGCGGACGGCCGGGCCCGCCGCCTCGTACCCGAAGATGACCCGCAGCTCGCTGTTGCCGCGGACCGGGTAGACGCCGTAGCCGGCGGCGCCGTCGCGCTGCCAGACCTGCCAGTCCTCCAGGTCGAGGAAGTTGTCGGCGCTGAAGATGGCGAGGTGGGTGCCGAGGTGCTGCAGGAACCGCTCCTCCGGGCCGAAGGCGAGCTTGCGGACCCGCGAGTGCAGGCCGTCCGCGCCGATCACCAGGTCGAAGGTGCGGGGCTCCCCGTGCTGGAAGGTGACGTGGACGCCGTGCTCGTCCTCGCGGAGTCCGGTGATGCTGTCGCCGTGGAGGAACTCGGCGTCGTCGGCGGTGAGTTCGTACAGCATGCCGACGAGGTCCTCGCGCAGCAGCTCGACGTCCGCGCTGTCGAGCCGGCCGGCGCTGTAGGTGGCCTCGGTGGAGCGGTGCACCTCGTTGCCGTCGGCGTCGAGGACGGACATGCCGCGCATCTGCGTGCGGGCGGCCCGGACCCGCTCGGTCAGGCCGAGCCGCTCGACCACGTCGAGGGCGACGCCGCGGATGTCGACGGCCTGGCCGCCGCGGCGCGGGGCCGGGGACAGCTCGACCACGGTCGGGGCGAAGCCGCCCCGGCGCAGCAGGTGGGCGAGCGCGGTGCCGGCGATGCCGCCGCCGGAGATGAGGACGGTCTGCACGGGATGCTCCTTCGATCGGTGCCTGTCGGCTGTCGTTACGCTGTAAGCAAGGTGAATGTATGCCGTAAATACAGAGCGGCGCAAGGGGTCGATCGCCCACCCGGGGCCTTATCTGCGCTAGTACAGCGGCCCACCGGGCGGCATTCGCGCTGGTAGGGTCTGAGCTAGTACAGGGGGAGGCCCCGGCAGAAAGAGATCTTCCGAGGAGGACGCCTGCATGGCACCGGAGACCGGCCCGCCCTTCCAGCGCATCGCCGCCGAACTCCGTCGGCGCATCGCCACCGGCGAACTCGCCCCGGGCGAGCGGGTGCCCTCGACCCGGCGGCTCGCCCAGGACTGGAACGTCGCCCTCGCCACCGCCACCAAGGCGCTCACCGTGCTGCGCCTGGAGGGCCTGGTGGAGGCCCGGCCGCGGATCGGCACCGTGGTGGCCGCTCCGGCGGCCCCGGCCGACCGCCTGCCCGCTGCGCCCGGAGTGCCGGGGGTGCCGGCCGCGACCGGGGACGCCCCGGGGACCGGCCGACCGCGCCGACCGGAGGCCCCCGACCGGGAGTTGAGCCGCGAGCGGCTGATCCGTACGGCCCTGGACCTGGCCGACGCCGAAGGGCTCGGCGCGCTGTCGATGCGCGCGATCGCGGCCCGGCTCGGGGTCTCCGCGATGTCCCCCTACCGCCACGTGACCAGCAAGGAGGAGCTCGTCCTGCTGGCGGCCGACGCCGCCTTCGGCGAAGCGGTCTACCCCGCCGACCCGCCGCAGGGCTGGCGGCCCCGGCTGGAGCTGGGCGCCCGGACGCTCTGGACACTGTTCCGGCGCCACCCCTGGCTGGTGCAGCTCAGCCCGGTCAGCCGGCCGCTGGTGCTGCCCAACCTGATGGTGCACGCCGAGTGGGCGCTCGCCGCCCTGGACGGCCACGGGCTGGACGCGGCCACCGTGCTGGACATCCACGTGCTGCTGTACGGCTACGTCGAGGGCATCGCGGCCAACCTGGAACGGGAGGCCCAGGCCAGGGCCGCCACCGGGCTCACCGACGACCAGTGGCTGGCCGGCCGGGAACCCACCCTCGGCGCTCTCGCCGCCTCGGGCCGGTTCCCGGTCTTCGCCCGGCTCACCGCCGAACTCGCGGACGGCTACGACCTCGACCTGGACGCCCTGTTCGAGCTCGGGCTCGCCACGCTCATGGACGGGCTGGCCGCCCGGATCGACGGCCCCGCAGCGGCGCGGCGGCCGGGCGCCTGACGCCGCGCGGGCCCGGGGCCCGGGGCCCGGTCCGGACCTCAGACCAGGCCGAACCGCACGGCGACCCGGTCGGCCAGGGCCGCGGCCGGCAGGCTCCCGTCCACCTCCACGGTGGCGAGCCCGCGTTCGGCGGCCCGGCGGCCGACCTCCGCGTCCCACAGCGCGTCCCGCTCCAGGCGCCCGGCGAGCAGCCCGGTGGCGTCCGGCCCGCCCCAGGTGGCGCGGGCGCGGCCCGGGTCCGCGTACCGGGCGGTCAGCACCCGCCGCCGGAAGTCGGGGGCGGGCAGCAGGAACACCGCGTGCTCCGGCCGGGCCAGCAGGGGCGCCACCTGGTCGGGCAGCAGGCCGAAGTAGTCGACCAGGACGATCCGGTCGTCCGGCAGCGCGAGCAGGTCCTCGACCAGCAGGCCGACGGTCTCCCCGTGCAGGCCGGGCATGGCCTCGAACACCTGCCGGGCGGTGCGGCCCCGCCACGGCTCGCCGGGCGCCGCCCCGCCCAGGGCGTGCAGCCGCGGGTGCCGGTCGCGGGTGCACCGCTCCAGCCAGCGGTGTTCGGCGCGGTCGCCGTCGTACCGGGTGAGGCCGTGCCGCTCGGCGAGCAGCCCGGCGAGGGTGCTCTTGCCGGCGCCGGTGCCTCCGGAGATCCAGCGGACATGGCTCAGCCGTGCTGAAAGGCGGTGGGAGGTCATGCCGCCATGGTGCGCGTCACGGGCCGGAAATTGCAGTCTTGTTCCTGCTCGCCGCCACGCGGAGGATGGCAGGAGGGGCACCTCCCGCAGGTTTCCGCGGCCACCGGATCCCGCTCGGCACCGGATCCCGCTCGGGGTCCCGGACGCACCGCTGCGCAGGACGTCGGAGCAGCCGACGTCCTGCGCAGCGGGGTGGTGCGGCGGGGCGCCGGTCAGGCGGCGGCGTGCGGGGCCGACGCGGAGGTGTCCGGCGCGGCGAGGGCGTGGGCGAGCAGCCGGCGGCGCTCCTGCGGGTCGGTGGAGCCGAGCAGGGCGGCGAGCACCGCCATCCGGGCCTGGCCGGCGCGCAGGGTGCCGGTCGGCTGGGCGCCGGCGGCGATCAGGTCGACCGCGCCGCCCTCGGTGTAGATCGCGGTCACCGGGCCGGACGGCACCCGGGTGGTCAGCGCCACCAGGACGCCCCGCGCGGTGGCCTCGGCGACCACCTCGACGAACTGCGGGGTGGCGTTGCCGGCGCCGGTGGCCACCAGCACGACGCCCTGGGCGCCGGCGGCGAGCGCGGCCCGCAGCAGGGCCGGGTCGGCGTCGGCGTGGTGCATCACCAGGTCGACCCGGTACGGGGCCGTCCCCTCCGGCAGCTGCGGCGGCAGCGGGAGCGCCGACGGGCGCTCCGGACGGCCCTGCAGGACGACGCCGGCCGGGCCGACCGATCCCAGCGGGGTGCCGGAGGGCGCGGCGAAGGCGTTCAGCGCGACGGTCTCGGTCTTCACGGTGCCGCGCGCCGCGTGGACCCGGCCGTCGAACACCACCAGGGTGCCGACCCCGGTGACGCTGGAGGCGGTGAGCAGCGAGTCGCGCAGGTTGCCCGGGCCGTCGCCGCCGGCGGCGTCCATCGGCAGCTGCGAGCCGGTCAGGACGACCGGGCGCTCGTCGCCGTGGTGCAGGTCGAGGAGGAAGGCCGTCTCCTCCAGGGTGTCGGTGCCGTGGGCGACGACCACGCCCGCCACCTCGGGGCGCGCCAGCGTCGCGTGGACGGTGCGCAGCAGCTCCAGCTGGTGGGCGGTGGTGAGGCGCGGGCTGTTCACGTTGAACAGGTCGATCACCTGGACGTCGACGCCGTCCGGGAGGGCGGCGGTGGCCAGCACCTGGGTGCCGGGGGCGTCGGAGGCGTATCCGCTCCCCTGCCAGCGGCTGGCGATGGTGCCGCCGGTCGTGATGAGGACGACGTGCTTCACGGTGGTGCTTCTCCTGTGCGTGGACCTGCGTGAGGGTGAGCCGCGCCGCCCCGGGTGGCGGCACCCCACAAGAATAGGAAACAAAGCCCGCAATTCGATCGCCTGTTCAGCGTTGCCCTCGCACCGGACGTGGTGGATTCTTGCGCCATGGACGACATCGACCGCAAGATCTTGCGCGAGCTGCAGCGGGACGGGCGACTGAGCAACCAGGAGCTGGCCGAGCGCGTCGGACTGACCGCGTCCCCCTGCATGCGCCGGGTGCGCCGGCTGGAGGAGGACGGCGTGATCGAGGGCTACCGCGCGGTCGTCGACCCGGAGGCCGTCGGGCGGAGCTTCGAGGTGCTGGTCTCGGTGGAGGTGCGCCGCGAGCGCGGGGCGGTGGAGGACTTCGAACGCGCCCTGCAGGACATCCCGGACGTCGTCGAGGCGTACCGGCTGTTCGGCAGCCCGGGCTGCCTGCTGCGGATCGCGGTGGCGGACCTGCAGGCGTACGAGCGGCTCTGGATCGAGCGGCTCACCTCGCTCTCCGGGGTGACCGAGGTGAACTCGCAGATCATCATGAAGCGGATCAAGGAACCGTGGGGGCTGCCGGTCGACCGCCCCGCCGGACGGCGCTCCTGACACCCGCGCCGCCCGTCCGCGCCCCGGGCCCGCGGTTCGCGGCGGGAACCGGCCCGGACGGCGCGGGCCGGATCAGGCCGGCTCGGGCCGGCAGCCCGGCTCGACCGGCTCCGGTTCCGGGCCGCTCTCCGGGTCGCGGGTGAGCAGGTAGCGGGCGCCCGGTCCGCTCTCGCCCGCGCGGTCGGCGGCGTTGTAGAGGTTGCAGCGGGTGAGCGAGAGGCAGCCGCAGCCGATGCAGCCGGTGAGCTTGGCCTTGAGCCGCTCCAGTTCGGCGATCTGCTCGTCGATCCGGGTCTGCCACGAGGTGGCGACGGTGTCCCATTCGGCGCCGCTGGGGGCGGGCCGTTCGGGCAGCCGGTCGAGGGCGACCCGGGCCTCGTCGAGCGAGAGGCCCACCCGCTGCGCGGCGCGGACGAAGGCGACCCGGCGCAGCGTCCCGCGGGTGTAGCGGCGCTGACCGCCGGTGGTGCGCTCGGAGTGGATCAGTCCGAGTTTCTCGTAGTAGCGCAGCGCCGAGGTGGCGAGGCCGCTGCGGTCGGCGAGTTGGCCGATGGTCAGCAGGTCGGTGCGGTGCGGTCCGATGACGCTCATGGGACGTCACTGTAGCCGCTTGACTTCAAGTCGGCTTGAAGTTGCACGATCTCTTCCATGACCGCAGCGAAGACCGCCCCCGCCGCCGACCGCCCCGCCGCCGACCGCCCCGCCGCCGACCGCCCCGCCGCCGACCGCCCCGGCCCCGACGCCACCGGCACCGCGCCGGTGACCTTCGCGGACCTGCCCGGCCTGATGTCCCTGATGACCGGCGCCGAGAAGCACGGCCCCGCCGCCACCTCCACCCTGGACGCGGTCTGGGTGCTCTACGACCGCGTCCTGCGGGTCACCCCGGAGACCGCCGACGACCAGGGCCGCGACCGCTTCCTGCTCTCCAAGGGCCACGGGCCGATGGCCTACTACGCCGTCCTGGCCGCCAAGGGCTTCATCTCCCCGCAGCTGCTGCCGAGCTTCGGCGCGTACGACTCGCCGCTCGGCCACCACCCGGACCGCACGCTGATCCCCGGGGTGGAGATCGCCTCCGGTTCGCTCGGCCACGGACTGCCGCTGGCGGTCGGGACGGCGCTCGGGCTGCGCGCCCAGGGACTGTCCGACCCGGCGGTCTGGGTGCTGGTGGGGGACGCCGAGTTCGACGAGGGCTCCAACCACGAGGCGGTCGCCTTCGCCGGCGCGTACGGGCTGGACCGGCTGCACGTCCTGGTGATCGACAACTCCTCGGCCACGCACGGCTGGGAGGGCGGTATCGCGGCCCGCTTCGCCAACGAGGGCTGGTCCACGGCGACGGTGGACGGCCGCGACCACGAGGCGCTGCACGCCGCGTACACCGCCGAGCACCCGGGCCGCCCGCACGTGGTCGTCGCCCGGGTGGAGCCCAAGAACGCCTGAGCCGCGCCCCTCCCCGCCCGCATCCCGCCCCGCACCCCGCCGCCCCGACCCGCAGAGGACTTCACCGATGGACACCATGCGCGAGCGCTTCCTGGACGTCACCACCCGGCTGCTCGACGAGGACCCGCGCCTCGCCCTCGTGCTCGCCGACATCTCCGCCGCCGGCTTCACCCGGGCCGCCGAGGCGCACCCCGACCGGGTGGTCAACGTGGGCATCCGCGAGCAGCTGCTGATCGGCGCCGCCGGGGGACTGGCGCTCACCGGGATGCGCCCGATCGCCCACACCTTCGCGAGCTTCCTCGTCGAGCGCCCCTTCGAGCAGGTGAAGCTGGACCTGGTGCACCAGGGGGTCGGCGCGGTCCTGGTCAGCGCGGCCGGTTCGTACGACTGGCCGGCCGGGGGCCGCACCCACATGTCGCCGGGCGACGTCGCCCTGCTGGACACCCTGCCGGACTGGACGGTGCACGTGCCCGGCCACCCGGACGAGGCCGAGGCGCTGCTGCGCCACGCCGTGGCGGACGGCGACCGCAATGTGTACGTCCGGCTGTCGGAGCACCGTAACGCCGCCGCGGTGGCGGTCGAGCCGGGCCGCTTCACCGTGGTGCGGCGGGGTTCGCAGGGCGTGGTCCTGGCGGTGGGCCCGATGCTGGACGCCGTGCTGGCGGCCACCGAGGGGCTGAACGTCACCGTGCTGTACGCGGCGACCGTGCGGCCGTTCGACGCGGCGGGCCTGCGGGCGGCGGTCGGCGACGGGCGGGCCGATGTGGTGGTGGTCGAGCCGTACCTGCTGGGCACCTCCAACAACGCGGCGCACGACGCCCTGAACGACCGGCCGCACCGGGTGCTGGGCCTGGGCGTGCCGCGCGAGGAGCACCGCCACTACGGTTCGATCGCCGAGCACCTGGCCGCCTACGGCCTGGACGCGTCCTCGCTGCGGGAGCGGATCGCCA
Organism: Kitasatospora sp. NPDC054939; assembly: GCF_053610105.1. Taxonomy (NCBI): domain Bacteria; kingdom Bacillati; phylum Actinomycetota; class Actinomycetes; order Kitasatosporales; family Streptomycetaceae; genus Kitasatospora; species Kitasatospora sp. NPDC054939. The sequence goes on from NZ_JBSGXP010000024.1 coordinate 51,245, forward strand.
CCTTCCTCTGGTGAGCGGACCGCGGTCCGGCCGCCTGCCGTCCGGTCGCCCGCCGCCCGTTCCGGCCGCGCTACACCCGGACGATCGCCACCGAGTCCGGTCCGAGCCGCAACGTCCCGCCCTCCAGCCGGTGTTCGCCGAAGGCGGCGACCACCTCCCGGGCACCGTCGAGCGGGGCCGTCCCGCCCTCGCCGAGGTCGACCGCCACCCGGTACGGCCCCCGGTGCACCACCAGCCGGCGCGTCGACTCGTCGTGGCGGACCACGACGGCCGAGAGGTCCGGATCGGACAGCTCCGGGCAGGAGCGGCGCAGCGCGATCAACCGGCGGTACCAGTCGAGCAGTTCGGCGTGCGGGGCGCGGCGCGGCTCGGTCCAGTCGAGGACCGAGCGCAGCACGGTGGCCGGCTCCTGCGGGTCGGGGACGGCCTCGGCGCGCCAGCCGTGCTCGGCGAACTCCCGTCGCCGGCCCTGCCGGACGGCCTCGGCGAGCTGCGGGTCGGTGTGGTCGGTGAAGTACTGCCAGGGGGTGGCGGCGCCCCACTCCTCGCCCATGAACAGCATCGGGGTGAACGGCGAGGTGAGCACCAGCGCGGCGCCGGCCGCGAGCCGGCCGGGGGTGACCGCGGTGGAGAGGCGGTCGCCCAGTGCCCGGTTGCCGACCTGGTCGTGGGTCTGCAGGTAGCCGAGCAGCCGGTGTCCCGCGCCGGGCGGGAAGGGGCGGCCGTGGCTGCGGCCGCGGAAGCTCGACCAGCTGCCGTCGTGGAAGAAGCCCCGGGTCAGGGTCTTGGCCAGCGCGGCCAACGGGGTGCGCGCGAAGTCGCCGTAGTAGCCCTGGGACTCGCCGGTGAGCGCGCAGTGCAGGGCGTGGTGGAAGTCGTCGCTCCACTGGGCGGCCAGGCCGAGGCCGCCGGCCTCGCGCGGGGCGGTGGTGCGCGGGCTGTTGAGGTCGGACTCGGCGACGAGGAACAGCGGCCGGTTCTCGGCGACCGCCAACCGGTCGACCTCCGTGGCGAGCTGCTCCAGGAAGTGGACGGCCCGGTCGTCGGCCAGGGCGTGCACGGCGTCCAGCCGCAGTCCGTCGATCCGGTAGTCGCGCAGCCAGGCCAGGGCGCTGCCGACCAGGTAGGCGCGGACCTCGTCGGAGCCGGGGGCGTCCAGGTTGACCGCGGACCCCCAGGGGGTGTGGTGGCGGTCGGTGAAGTACGGGCCGAAGGCGGGCAGGTGGTTGCCCGACGGGCCGAGGTGGTTGTGCACCACGTCGAGCACGACGCCGAGGCCCTTGCGGTGGGCGGCGTCGACGAAGCGCTTGAGCCCCTCCGGGCCGCCGTACGGCTCGTGGACGGCCCAGAGCGAGACGCCGTCGTAGCCCCAGCCGTGCCGGCCGGGGAACGGGCAGACCGGCATCAGTTCGACGAAGTCCACGCCCAGCTCCACCAGGTGGTCCAGGTGTTCGGTGGCGGCGTCGAAGGTGCCGGCCGGGGTGAAGGTGCCGATGTGCAGCTCGTACAGCACCGCGCCGGGCAGCGGCCTGCCCCGCAGGCCGGGGTGCGACCAGTGGAAGCGCTCGTGGTCGACGGGGCGGCTGGGGCCGTCGGGCCCGTGCGGCTGGCGGCGGGAGCGCGGGTCGGGCAGCGGCGGGCCGCCGTCCAGCCGGAAGGCGTAGTCGCCGTCGGGGGCCTCGCCGTGCCACCAGCCGTCCCGTTCCGGGTCGCGGAGGAGCGGGTGGCGGGCGCCGTCCACCTCGACCTCGACGCCCTCCCCGGCCGCGGGTGCCCACACCTCGTACCGCCTCACCGCTCCCCCCTCCTGGTCAGCAGCGCCACCGGGTGCTCGGCGAGCAGCTCGGCGACCGGTACCGGGCCGGGCCGGTGCCGGCGCCCGGTCAGTTCGTCGGTCCACGTGCCGCCCCCGGGCAGCTCCAGTACGGCGTCGCGCCACCCGCCGGCCCGCGCCAGCCCGTACGGGAGCCGGGTGACGGCGGTGACCAGGTCGTCGCCGCGGGCGAAGGCCAGCAGGTGCGGCGAGACGGCGGGCAGCGGGCGGTACGGGCCGAGCGGGCCCCGGCGGCGCAGGTGCAGGGCCGTCCGGGTGAGGTGCAGCTTCTCCCGGGCGAGGTCGTCGGCCCGGGGCGTGGCGGCGTCGGTGAGCCGGACGGCGAGCGCGCCGAGGTCGACGGCCCGCCGGTTGTCCGGGTCGACCAGGGTGTACAGCGGCTCCTCGCTGCCCTGGTAGAGGTCCGGCACGCCGGGCACGGTGAGGTGCAGCAGCGCGGCGGCCAGGGTGTTGGCGCGGGCGTGCGGCGCGAGGGCGTGGACGAACCCCTCGATCCGCGGCAGCAGCCCCGGGTCGCCGTACACCGCGCGGGCCCGGCCCAGCAGGGCCTGTTCGTAGTCGGCGTCGGGGGTGGTCCACGAGGTGCGGGTCTTGGCCTCGCGGGCGGCCTTGAGCAGCGCGGACTCCAGCCGGTCGGGGCCGATCGGCCAGGCCGCCACCAGGGTCTGCCAGAGCAGCCAGTCGCTCTCCCGGTCGGCCCACGGCCCGGCGGCGGTGGACCAGGCGGCGGCCTCGGCGGCCCAGCGATCGGGCTGTTCGGCGAGCACGGCGAGCCGGGCGCGGGCGTCGGCGCTGCGCTTGGTGTCGTGGGTGGAGAGCGCGGTGAGGGTGTGCGGCCAGTACGTCTCGACGTAGCGGCACCAGGCGTGGAACTCCTCGGGGGAGGTGCCGGGCCGGGCCGGTTCGCCGCCGACCTCGTTGAGGCTCAGCAGGGCGTTCCAGCGGTAGAAGGCGGTGTCCTCGACGCCCTTGGCGGCGACGGCGGCGGCGGTCTGGGCGAACCGCACGCAGAACTCGTCCTTGTCCCGGCTGCGGCCGAGCAGCCCCAGCGCCAGGTCGGCGACCAGGGCGAGCGAGGCGTCCCCGCTGCCGTTGCGGGCGGCCCGCAGCTGGGCGCGGGAGGCCGGCGGGACGCTCTCGCCGGGCCGGGCGTACGGGCGGTAGGCGGGGTAGTCGGTGAGCAGCCGGCGCAGGGCGGTGTGCAGCTGCCAGGGCGCGTGGTCGGCGTGCGCGGGTTCGGCGGCGCCGATCCGCACCGCGAGGCGGACCAGCCGGTCGATCTCGGCGGCCAGCTCGCCCTGCGGCCCGGTCATGTCGGCGCGGCCCTGGCGGGCGGCGGCGACCGCGGGGTGCGGGTCGGCGCAGGGCTCGCCGGCGGCGGCGGCACCGCTCCCGCCGGTGAACCGCGCGTAGGCGCCGGCCAGCCGGCAGGCGCCCGCGTGGTCGGTGAGCACCCCGTCGATGCGGCGCAGCGCGTCGTAGCCGGTGGTGCCGGCGCACGGCCAGTCCTGCGGGAGCCGCTCGTCGCCGGTGAGGATCTTCTCGACGACGGTGTAGGCGCCGCCGGTGGCCCCGGCGAGCTGCTGCAGGTAGCCGCGGGGGTCGGCGAGGCCGTCGGGGTGGTCGATCCGGAAGCCGTCCAGGACGCCCTCGGCGTGCAGCCGCAGCAGGACGCCGTGGGTGGCGCGGAACACCTCCGGGTCCTCCACCCGGGTGGCGATCAGCTCGTTGACGGTGAAGAACCGGCGGTAGTTCAGCTCGGTGCGGGCGAGGCGCCACCAGGCGAGCCGGTACCACTGGCGGGCCAGCAGCTCGGGCAGCGGCAGGCCGGCCGTACCGGGGCGCAGCGGGAAGGCGTGGTCGTGGTAGCGGAGCACGTCGCCGTCGACGACGAGCCGGTCCAGGACGGCGCCGAGCCGTTCGCCGAGCAGCGGGAGCAGCACCCGGCCGCGGTCGGGGGCGTCGACCGGGCCGGGCTGGGCGGTCCAGTCGATGTCGAACCACCGGGCGTACGGGGAGTCCGGGCCGTCGCGCAGCACCTGCCAGAGCGGGCGGTTGAGCTGCTCCGGCACGGGCACCGCCATGTGGTTGGGCACCACGTCGGCGATCAGCCGCAGGCCGTGCCGGTGGGCGGCGCCGGCGAGGGCGCGCAGGGCGCCTTCGCCGCCGAGCTGCTCGCTGATCCGGCTGTGGTCGACGGTGTCGTAGCCGTGCGCGGAGCCGGGGGCGGCCTCCAGCAGCGGGGAGAGGTGCAGGTGGGAGACGCCGAGCGCGGCCAGGTAGGGCACGGCGGCGGTGGCGTCGCGCAGCGTGAAGCCGGGTTGGAGCTGGAGCCGGTAGGTCGAGGAGGGGATGACGGCCGGGCGGGGCTGCGCGGGCTCGGCGGCGGAGGTCATGTGTCCATGAGTACCCGCCCGGGCCCGTGGCCAAGACCCGCTGTTGGCCCGAACAGGTGACCGGGCGGGGTGCGGGCCCGGCCGCGGGGGAGCGGAGCGCGGGTGTCGGCGGTGGTCGGGAGGCGTGGCGGCGCGGCCGCGGGCGGGGTGCTCAGGCGGGCCGCTGGAGGACCAGCAGCGAGCGGTCGGTGAGCCAGAGGGTGTCGCCGGCCTTGACCCGGGTGCCGGCGCCGGGCGCGGGCAGCCGGGGCTGCGCGGTGTCGACCACCACCTGCCACTCCTGGCCGTGGTCGGCCGGGACGGTGAACTCCAGCGGCTCGGAGTGGGCGTTGAACATCAGCAGGAAGGAGTCGTCGACGATCCGCCCGCCGCGCCGGTCCGGCTCGGAGATGGCGTGGCCGTTGAGGAAGACCGACAGCGACTTGGCGTAGCTGGCACCCCAGTTCCGCTTGGTCATCTCCTTGCCGCCGGGGGTGAACCAGGCGATGTCGGTGAGGTCCTGGTGGGTGCCGGAGACCGGGCGGCCGTGGAAGAAGCGCCGGCGGCGGAAGACCGGGTGGTCGCGGCGGAGCCAGATCATGCCCTGGGTGAACTCCAGCAGCCGGGCGGCCGGCCCGTCGCCCTCCGGCCAGTGCACCCAGGAGAGCTCGTTGTCCTGGCAGTAGGCGTTGTTGTTGCCGAGCTGGGTGCGGCCGAGCTCGTCGCCGTGCGAGAGCATCGGCACGCCCTGGGAGAGCATCAGGGTGGCGATGAAGTTGCGCTGCTGGCGCGCCCGCAGCTCCTCGACCGCCGGGTCCTCGCTGGGGCCCTCGGCGCCGCAGTTCCAGGAGCGGTTGAAGGACTCGCCGTCCCGGCTGTTCTCGCCGTTGGCCTCGTTGTGCTTCTCGTTGTACGAGACCAGGTCGCGCAGGGTGAAGCCGTCGTGGCAGGTGACGAAGTTGATCGAGGCGATCGGGCGGCGGCCGTCGTCCTGGTAGAGGTCGGAGGAGCCGGTGAGCCGGGAGCCGAACTCGGCGAGCGTGGCGTTCTCGCCGCGCCACAGGTCGCGCACGGTGTCCCGGTACATGCCGTTCCACTCCGTCCACAGCGGAGGGAAGTTGCCGACCTGGTACCCGCCCTCGCCGAGGTCCCACGGCTCGGCGATCAGCTTGGCCTGGGAGACCACCGGGTCCTGCTGCACCAGGTCGAAGAACGACGACAGCCGGTCGACCTCGTGGAACTGCCGGGCCAGCGTGGCGGCGAGGTCGAAGCGGAAGCCGTCCACGTGCATCTCGGTGACCCAGTAGCGCAGCGAGTCCATGATCAGCTGGAGCACGTGCGGGCTGCGCATCAGCAGGCTGTTGCCGGTGCCGGTGGTGTCCTCGTAGAAGCGCTGGTCCTGGGCGAGCCGGTAGTACGAGACGTTGTCCAGACCGCGCAGCGAGAGCGTCGGGCCGAGGTGGTTGCCCTCGGCGGTGTGGTTGTAGACGACGTCGAGGATCACCTCGATGCCGGCCGCGTGCAGCGCCTTCACCATCGACTTGAACTCCTGCACCTGCTGGCCGCGGTCGCCGGTGGAGGAGTACGAGGAGTGCGGGGCGAAGAAGCCGACGGTGTTGTAGCCCCAGTAGTTGGCGAGCCCGAGGTCGCGCAGCCGGTGGTCGCGGACGAACTGGTGGACCGGCATCAGTTCGATCGCGGTGACGCCCAGCTTGGCCAGGTGCTCGATCACCGCCGGGTGCGCGAGGCCCGCGTAGGTCCCGCGGATGTCCTCCGGGATGCCGGGATGGAGTCTGGTGAGGCCCTTCACGTGCGCCTCGTACACCACCGTGCGGTGGTACTCGGTGCGCGGCGGCCGGTCGGTGCCCCAGTCGAAGTACGGGTTGATCACCACCGAGTGCATGGTGTGCGGGGCGGAGTCCAGGTCGTTGCGGCGCTCGGGGGCTCCGAAGTGGTAGCCGTAGACGGACTCGTCCCAGTCGATGTGGCCGCTCATCGCCTTGGCGTACGGGTCCAGGAGCAGCTTGGCGCTGTTGTGCCGCTGGCCCAGTCCGGGGTTGTACGGGCCGTGCACCCGGAAGCCGTAGCGCTGGCCCGGCCCGATGCCCGGGAGGTAGGCGTGCCGGACGAAGGCGTCGGTCTCTCGCAGCTCGACGGCCGTCTCGGAGCCGTCCCCGCCGATCAGGCACAGCTCGATCCGGTCGGCGCTCTCGGAGAACACCGCGAAGTTGGTGCCGGCCCCGTCGTAGGTGGCACCGAGCGGGTAGGGCTGCCCCGGCCAGACCTGCATGTGTCCTCAACTCCCTTGCAGCAACGGCAAACTGATGCACAGTCCGATCGGATGCTTCCCGACTCCGGGGGGCTCTCTTCCCGGCCGGGCGGCCGGGCATGTGCGGCGGTCGCGCACCGTGACGCACGGCACAGTCCGCATACTCCCCGACGCGCAACCCGACAGGGCGTCCATCTGCCGCATGTTCGCCCGAACGGGTGTCCATCGCGTCGGACCGGCGGGGCGCGGCCCGGTCCGCGGGCGCCCGGCGGCCCGCCGGGCGGCGCTCGGGCGGCGGCCGACGCGGCTCCCGGGCCGGGCGGGGGCGCGGGCGGGGCGTGGGCCAACCGGCTGCGGGCTCCTCGCGCCGGGCAGTACCCTTGATCGTCCGGCCGCCCACCGCGCTCGTGGCGAACCATCAGAACACGTCGAACCATCAGAAGCAGTAGCACCACCCAGGAACCAGTGAGGTAGCGCATGGTGTTCCCCGCCGGCGGCCGAGGCGGCGGGCCCGAGGGGCCCGACCTGGGCACCCCCCGCAGCGAGGCGCCGACGGTCGTCATGCGCCCCTCGATGACCGGACGCGCCCTCGTCCCCGCCCAGGGCGGACCGGCCGAGATCCCCGCCCTGGCCTGGTCGGCCGGCGAATGGGAGGACGCCTACCAGCGGGTCCGGCTCTCCGGCCGCGCCTACGTCTGGCTCAACCTGGTCGAGCAGCGGCTGCGCTCGCTCGTCGACGAGGTGCTGCACCCCATCTACGCCCCCGCCCACGGCGAGGACTGGGTCACCGCCGCCGCCGGACCGGCCGGCGAGGAGTGGGCCCACCGGGCCGGTGCGGTCCGCGAGGTCAGCCGCCGCAAGGGCTACCTGCTCGACCCCGCCGACGACGACCCGCTGGTCTTCCTCACCCTCCCGCAGCTGCGCGAGCTGATGATCCAGCACTGGCCCTGCTTCGAGCCCTTCCTCGCCGACCGGCGGGAGATCGAGCTGGCCCTCGACGAGCTGGAGGTCGCCCGGCACGTCGTCTCCCGCAACCGCACCCTCACCCAGACCGTCCTCGCCCAGACCGAGCGCGCCGCCGCCCGGCTGCTCGCGGTGCTGGACGGCGGCACCGGCGGCGTGCCCGCGGACGTCGTCGAATCGCTGGTGGCCGGCCGCTACGCCGACGTCGTCGCCGTCCACCCCGACCGGGTCCGGCTCCAGCGCGACCTGCCCGTCGAGGACCTGCTCGACGGCGCCCGCCGCCTGGACGCGCTCGGCATCGGCCTCGGCATGCTCTGCCAGAACTACACCGGCAAGCGGCTGGTCCGGCTCGCCGCCGAGGGCTGCCGGGTCCGGCTGCTCTTCCTCAACCCGGCCAGCAGCGCGGCGCGCCGCCGCGAACGCGAGCTCGGCATCGGCCGCGGCGAACTCGCCCGCTCCATCGAGATGAACATCATGCACGTGCGGCGGGTCCGGGCCCGGCTGCGCGACCAGGGCGGCTTCGAGATCCGGGTCTTCGACGAGACCCCGCGCTTCACCGCCTACCTCGTCGAGGGGCCCCGCCCCACCGGCCAGGCCGGCGCCCGCCGGCAGAGCCGCGACCTCGGCGTCGTCCAGCCCTACCTGCGGCGGGCCCGCGGCATGGAGTCACCGGCCCTCGTCCTGCGCGGCGGCGCCGGCCAGCAGCAGGGCGGCACCGAGGCCGGGCTGCTGGAGGTCTACCGGGAGGAGTTCGAGGGCGTCTGGGGGGACTCCCGGCCGGTCTCCTGACGCCCCGCGGGCACCCCGCGGACCGGGTGCGGGGCGCCCGCCCCGGCCGGGTTGTCGGTGGGCCGGGCGATGATAGGGGTCGATCTCGACGAGCAGGACGGAAGGACACACCCCTATGAGCTGGTGGCAGCAGCCACTGGTCGGCTTCGACCTGGAGACCACGGGCACCGACCCCGACGTGTCCCGCATCGTCACGGCCGCCCTCGTGGACACCGTCGGAGCCCGCCGGGAGGCCGCCACCGGCTGGCTGCTCGACCCCGGCGTCCCGATCCCCGCCGAGGCCGAGGCCATCCACGGCATCGGCGACGACCTCGCCCGCAGCAAGGGCCGCCCCGCCAAGGAGGCCGTCGACGAGATAGCCGCGGCCCTCTGCGCGCGGCTGGCCGCCGGCCGCCCGGTGGTCGCCTTCAACGCCCCCTTCGACCTCTCCCTCCTCGACGCCGAACTGCGCCGCCACGGCCTGCCCGACCTCGGCGAGCGCCTCGGCGGCCCGATCGCCCCGGTGCTGGACGCCCTGGTCATCGACCGGGCCGTGGACAAGTACCGCAAGGGCTCGCGCACCCTGCAGCGGGTCTGCGAGGTGTACGGCATCGAGCTCACCGACGCCCACGAGGCCGGCAGCGACGCCCTCGCCGCCGTCCGGGTCGCCGTCGCGCTCGCCGAGCGCTACCCGCGCGAGGTCGGCGACCTCCCGCTGCCCGACCTGCACCACCGCCAGATCGGCTGGTACCGCTCCTGGGCCGAGGGACTGGAGGCCTGGCTGCGCCGCAGCAAGGACCCGCAGGCCGTGGTCGACCCGCGCTGGCCGCTGCGCTGACCGTCCGGCCGGGTCCGCCCGGCGAACGGCGGCCGCCCGGTGGACAGCCCCCGGCGGAACGAAGCTCAGCGCGCCGGGAAGTCGAAGCGGTAGCCCTGGCCGGCCAGCCAGGGCAGCAACTGCCGCAGGGCCTCGACGGTCTGGCTGCGCTCGCCGCCGCCGTCGTGCAGCAGCACCACCCCGCCCGGCCTCAACTCCCGCTGCACGGTGGCGACCACGGCCGCCGCCCCGGGGCGCGACCAGTCCCGCGGATCGACCGACCAGCCGAGCGGGCGCAGTCCGTGGTCGGCGGCGATCCGCTGGTTGTCGGCGGTGAACCCGCCGCCGGGGGCGCGGAACCAGGCCACCTGCGTCCCCGGCCCGCCCGCCTCGACGATCGCCCGCTCGGCCTCCTCGATCTGCCGGACGGCCTGGTCGTGCGAGAGCTTGGCGAACGGCTGGGGATGCCCGGCGCTGTGGTTGCAGAGCCGGTGCCCGGCGGCCAGGATGCGCCGGACCATCTCCGGATGGGCGCGCACCTGCTGGCCGACCAGGCAGAAGGTGGCCCGGGCGCCGTACTGGGCGAGCAGGTCCAGCACGGCGCCGGTGGCGCCGCCCGGGCCGTCGTCGAAGGTGAGCGCGACACTGCGGCCCCCGGAGGCGGTGGAGCGGACGACGTCGGTCGCCACCCCGCCGGTGGGCGGTCCGGGCGCGGTGGGCGCACCGGTGGGCAGCGGGCCGGTGAGCAGCGGCGAGGGCACCGGGGCGCCCTGCGGCGGCGCGGGCCGCGGGGAGCCGGAGTCCTGCGAGCCGGAGCCCGGGGTTGCTGGTTGCTGGGGGCCGGGCTGCTGGGGCCCGGACTGTCGGGCGGAGGGCTGCGGCCGGAGGGCGCCGTTGGCGGTGCCGCAGGCGACCAGGGCGAGCGCGGCGGCGAGGACGGTGGTGAGCGCGACCCAGCCGGCGGACCGGGTCCGGCGGGGCATGCGGTGAGGGGTGGGGTGAGGGGTGCGGTGCTCGGGCACGGCGGCTCCTGAGGTGCTGGGGCGGCGACGGGAGCGTCCCCGGGTCAGGATGTCTGCCCACGGGGACGCCGCCGCCACCCCGCCGGTTGCGCGTCCGCGCCGGAGGATCGGGCGCACCGTCAGAAGGGGTACCAGCGGACGTCCGTGGCGCCCTCGCGCAGCGAGTCGACCCGGCGGCGGAACTCGGCGAGCGCGGCCGGACTGCCCGGCACCTGCTGGGCGACCCAGGAGGCGCTGGCCGTCTCCCGGGCGCCCCGCAGCACCGTGAAGCCCGGCCAGTCGCGGACGTCCCAGCCGTACGCCGCGGTGAACGCCCGGTACGCCGCGTCCGGCACGCCGTACCGGTCGTGGCTGAGCGCCAGGACGACCAGGTCGTGCTCGCGGAGGTCCTGGGAGACGTTCTCCAGGTCGAGCAGGACGGGGCCGTCCGGGCCGACGTGGACGTTGCGCGGCAGCGCGTCGCCGTGGATGACGCCGGGCGCCAGCCGGGGCACCAGGTCGGGCAGGGCGGCGGCGAAGGCGTCCCGCCGGTGGCGCAGGAAGGCGGCGTCGGCCGGGTCGATGTGCCCCTCGGCGGAGGCCAGCCAGCGTTCGACGGGTGCCAGGAGGTCGCGCCGGCCGAGCGGGAACGGCGGCAGCGGCAGCCGGTGCAGGACGCGCAGCAGCGGGGCCAGGTCGGCCGGCTCGGCGGGCCGGACGGCGGGGGCGAGCCGGTGCCAGAAGGTGACCGGGTGGCCGTGGGCGAGCTGCGGTTCGGCGCCCGCAGGACCGTACGGGCGGACCACGGGGACGCCCCGCTCGGCCAGCCAGTGGGCGACGGTGAGCTCGCGGTGCGCCCGGTCGTACAGCTCGGGGCCGCGGCCGACCTTGGCCACCACCGCGGGTTCGCCCAGGTCGAGGACGGCGTTCTCGCCGAGGGCCAGCAACTGCGCGCCGCCGGGGGCGGGGAGTGCGGCGGACTCGCAGGCGTGGGCGAGCAGCAGCCTGGCCCGGCCCTCGTCGAAGGGGATCATGGCGGCTGCTCCGTTCCTCGGTCCGACGGCCGACGGTGATCATTCTGACGCACGGGGGCCGGGCCCCGCGTGATGCGGGGCCCGGCCGGGGGAGTCGGATCGGCCCGGTGGTGCGGACCGTGCGGGTGGTGCGTGTGGGCGGGCTCAGACCTCGATGCGGCGGTGCCGGGGCCCGTCGGCGGGTGCCGGGGTCGGGGCGGCGGACTGCCGGTCGGTCCGACCGGCGCCCACCGGCGGGAAGTTCTCGGCGTGCGAGAGGTCGGGCAGCCAGCGCAGCCAGGCGGGCAGGTACCAGTTGCGCTCGCCGAGCAGGCTCATCACCGAGGGCAGCAGCACGGCGCGGATGACCGTCGCGTCGAGCAGCACGGCGACCGCGAGGCCGACGCCCATCTGCTTCATCGCCTGCATCGACAGGGTGCCGAAGACCGCGAACACCGCGACCATGATGACCGCCGCACTGGTGACCACGCCGGCGGTGGAGCGGATGCCGTGCGCGATGGCGGCCTGGGTGGGCAGGCCCCGGTCGACGCCCTCCTTGATCCGGGAGACCACGAAGACGTGGTAGTCCATCGAGAGGCCGAAGAGGATCACGAAGAGGAACAGCGGGACCCAGGACTCCACCGCGCCCACCCCGGCGGTGCCGAGCAGCGAGGCGCCCACGCCGTGCTGGAAGACCAGGGTCAGCACCCCGTACGCGGCGCCCACCGAGAGCAGGTTGAGCACCACGGCGGTGGCGGCCACCGCCAGCGAGCGGAACGAGGCCAGCATCAGCAGGAAGGCGAAGACCACCACGAAGCCGAAGACCGGGAGCATCGAGCCGGTCATCTTCTCGTTGAAGTCGTGGCTGCCGGCGGTGCGCCCGGTGACCGGGGCCTCGGTGCCGGGCACCGCGAGCACGGTGGCGGGCACGATCTCCTTGCGCAGGGACTTCAGTGCCGCGGTGCTGACGTCGTCGTTGCCGGTGCCCTTGAGCGGGATGTCGACGACGGCGATGTTCTTGTCCGGGTGGACGCTGATCTGGATCGGCTCCTGCATCCGGCCGCCGGCCAGCGCCCGCGCCTTCAGGTCGGCGAGCGCGGCGGTCATCGCGGGGGAGTCGATGTCGGCGGCCTTGACGACCACCGAGGCGGGAGCCGGGCTGCCGGGGAAGGCGGCCTCGATCTTCTGTGAGACCTCGACCAGCTGGTTGCCCTCGGGCAGTTGCTGCTGGAAGGTCAGGTTGGCGGTGTGCATGGTGAGCAGCGGGGCGGAGAGGCCGACCAGCAGCGCGCCGGCGAGCACGGTCGCGGCGAGCGGGCGTCGCAGCACCGGGGTGAGGACGGCGTTCCAGAACCGGCCGCCGGCCGCGGCGTCGGGGCGGCGCAGTCGGCCGATCAGCGGGACGCGGCCCTTGTCGACCTTGTCGCCGAGCATCGAGAGCAGTGCGGGCAGCACGGTGAGCGAGCCGAGCACGGCGGTGACGACGACCACGATGGTGGCGTACGACATGGCCTGGAAGGTGGCGATGCCGGTGAGGAACATGCCGGCCATCGCGACGACCACGGTGACGCCGGAGACCAGGACGGCCCGGCCGCTGGTGGCGGCGGCGATCCGCAGCGAGGTGTCGAGGTCGCGTCCGGCGGCCCGCTCCTCGCGCTCGCGGCGCAGGTAGAACAGGCAGTAGTCGACGCCGACGGCGAGGCCGACCAGCAGCATCACCGAGCTGGCGTCGTTGCTGGTGTGCAGGAAGGAGCTGCTGAGGGCGACCAGCCCGCCGGCGGCGACGAAGGCGGTGATCGCCAGCACCACCGGGAGGACCGCGGCGACCAGCGCGCCGAAGGCGATCAGCAGGATGCCGAGGGCGAGCGGCACGGCCGTCCACTCGGCGCGGGCGAAGTCCTCGCTGAACTGCTCGTCGAACCACTTGCCGCTGCTGGCGTCGCCGAGCTCGACCACGGTGAGCTCGGGGTGCTGCTTCTGCACGTCGGCGACGCTCTTCAGCAGGGCGGTGACGTTCTTGATCGCCTCGTCGTCCTCGCCCTTGACGTTGAACTGCACCAGGGCGGAGTGCCGGTCGGCCGAGATCGCCTGGCTCTCGTACGGCGAGCGGATGTCGGTGGCCCGGCCGGTGCCGTCGACGGCGGCGGTCACCTGGCCGACGACGGTCCTGAAGGCGGCCGAGTCGGCGGTCAGGGTGGTGCTCTGGACGAGGACGGTCTCGGCCGCGGGCGACTTGAGCCCGGCCTCGTCGAGGATCTTGGCGGCCCGGGACACCTCGCCCGGCATCTGTTCGTGCTCCTTGATCTGGGTGCTGCCGTGCATCCCCCCGAGGACGGTGGCGAGTACGACGAAGAGCAGCCAGCCGAACACCGCGGTCTTGCGGTGTCTCGCGCTCCACGAGCCCATGGCGGCGGCCATGCCGAGCTTGGTTTTCACGGGAACTTCCCCCCGGGGATCACATCGGACGTCAGACGGTTCAGGTGCCGCAACTGAAGGTAGGGAAGGGAGGTTTGGGTCGGTATCCGGCTGGCGGGGGAGTTCGCCCTGGGGCTGGCCTCGGGGGCGGGGTGGGGTTTTCCCCAGGGGGTCGACCCCGACCCTCCTCCCTGGGGGGAGTACAAACCTCCACCCTGAGGGGGAGGTGTCTCCACCCGGAGTACGAGGTCAGGAAGCCGGTCGGCGGGTGAAGATGGTGCGGGGCCGCTGTTCGGCGTCCCCGAGGGGGTTGGACTACGGGGGGCCGCTTGCCGGGCGGCTAGCAAGTTCTCGTAGGATGATGTCCTCAGTCACTTACCTGCCGACCGGCTAGGTAGCGGGCCCCGTTTCGGACCGCCGCCGGCCGGTCCTGCCGTCGCCCGGCGTCCCGTCCCCCAAGGGCTGCGGTGAACCATGCCCAGGAGGCATTTCGAGCATGTTCCACCGACTAGGACAATTCGTCGTCCGCCGCGCCTGGTGGGTCATCGCGGCATGGGTGGTCGCGATGCTGGCCATCGCGATGAGCGCCCCCAAGATCAACGCGCAGACCGACGAGGCCGCGTTCCTGCCCAAGCACTACGAGTCGATCCAGGCCGCGGAGCTCCAGGAGAAGGCGTTCCCGTCCAGCTTCACCCCCTCCGCCCTGGCGCTCTTCGAGCGCAAGGACGGCGCTCCGATGAGCGACGGCGACAAGGCCGCCATGGCCACGCTCGTCCAGGGCCTGACGGACAAGAAGATCGAGTTCGTCGAGAAGATCGTCCCGGTCTCCGAGCAGACGACCTCGAAGGACGGCAAGTACGCGCTCGCGCCGATCGCCATCGACAAGTCGACGCAGCAGTCGGAGAAGTTCGGCGAGACCGCGAAGCACATCCGCGAGGAGGGCAAGAAGCTCGCCGAGGGGACGGACCTGAAGTTCCAGCTCGGCGGCCAGGCCGCTCAGGCGCTGGACCAGCAGGAGGCGTCCGGTTCCGCCGACGCCATCATCGCGATGGGCACCGTCGTGCTGGTCGCGATCATCGTCGGCATCATCTTCCGCAGCGTGCTGGCCGGCATCCTGCCGCTGCTGGTCTCGCTGGTGTTCGCCATGCCCGCCGCCAACGGCCTGATCGCCTACGCCACCAAGGCGTTCGACCTGGAGAGCACCCCGATCCTCTCGGCGATCCTGATCGTCGTCGTGCTCGGCGTCGGCACGGACTACTTCCTGTTCCTCGCGTTCCGCTACCGGGAGCGCCTGCGGGCGGGCGACGACCGCAAGGAGGCCGTGGCCAACGCGGTCGGCCGGGTCGGCGAGGCGATCGCCTCGGCGGCCGGCGCGGTCACCGTCGCGTTCGCGGTGCTGGTCCTCTCCAGCCTCGGCATGTTCAAGGCGCTCGGCCCGGCCCTGGCCATCGCGGTGGTCGTCACCGCCGTCGCCTCGGTCACCCTGGCGCCGGCCCTGCTCGCGGTCATCCCGGCCAGGGGCGTGTTCTGGCCCGGCAAGAAGTGGATGTCCGAGCCGAGCAACGCGCGCTTCACCGCACTCGGCCGCATGGTCGAGAAGCGCCCCGGACTGGTCGCCCTGGCCTCCGGCGGCGTGCTGGTGGCCCTGTCGGCCGGCGCCCTGGGCTACAACGGCACCTTCGACCTCGCGGGCAGCTCCATGCCCAAGGACAAGGAGTCGATGGTCGTCCAGGACAAGCTGGTCAACGGCTTCTCGGCCGGCGCCGCCGACCCGAGCCACGTGTACCTGACCTCCAAGGCCGGGACCAAGCTCGACCCCGCCGCCTTCGAGTCGTACGCCGCCAAGCTCGGCGCGGTCCCCGGGGTCGCGCAGGCCGCCCCCAAGCCGCAGCTGAGCGGCGACGGAGTGACCGCCGACTTCACCGTCCTGCTCAAGAACGAGCCGGCCAGCAACGAGGCGATCGACACCGTCACCGAGCTGCGCGACGTCGCCCACGCGCAGGCCCCGGCCGGCACCGAGGCGAAGGTCGGCGGTCTGACCGCCGTCTACAAGGACATCAACCTCGCGATGACCCACGACTACAAGTTGGTCTTCCCGATCGCGGGTCTGCTGATCCTGCTCATCCTCGCCCTGCAGCTGCGCAGCGTGGTCGCCCCCTGGTACCTGATGGCCTCCGTCGGGCTCGGCTTCACGGCGACCCTCGGAGCCGCCACGCTGATCTTCCAGAACATGGCCGGGGAGTCCGGCCTGATGTTCATGCTGCCGATCCTCATCTACCTGTTCGTGGTGGCGATCGGCACCGACTACAACATCCTGATCATCGCCCGTCTGCGGGAGGAGGCCCGCGAGGGCCGCAACCCGCGCGAGGCCGCGCGCGAGGCGCTGCGCCACGGTGGTCCGACCATCGCGGCGGCCGGGTTCATCCTGGCGGCCTCCTTCGCGACCTTCATGCTCGCGGGCAACATCTTCATGCTGGAGTTCGGCTTCGCGATGGCGTTCGGCATCTTCCTGGCCGCCTTCGTGATGGCGCTCTTCTTCACCCCCGCGCTCACCGCGCTGATCGGCCGTGCCGCCTGGTGGCCCGGCCACGGCGACACCGCCCCGGCCGGTCACGGCGGCGCGGCCCCGGCCACCGGTGCGCAGGGCGTCCCGGAGACGGCCGGGCGGCGCTGACGCCCCGGACCTGCGCCCCGGCCCGTCCGGGGCGCCGGTCCGCGGGCCCGTGCGCGTGAAGGCGCGCTGCGGGCCCGCGGAGGGCGCGGGGTGCCCGTGAGGGCGCCCGGTGCGCCGCGTACGACGCACGACGGACGGCGTCCCGCTTCGGCGGGGCGCCGTCCCGCGTTGCGGGTGCGGGTGCGGGTGGGCCCGCGGGGTGCCGGGTGGGGTTCTGCGGGGGCGGTCCGTGGGGTGCGCGCGGTGCGGTGCCGGTGTCCGGCCGGGCGGGGAGGCGCCGGGTGGAGCCCGGTGGAGCCGGGTGGCGGGGCGGCTCGGGGGCTGCCCCCTTCGCAGGGCCGCCAAACGTGACGTGCCCAGCAGAAACTCCCCGGTCAATGGGGTTGCCGCCGTGCTACAGTCGAATCAGTTGCAGTTTTGGTTCCCATGAACGCTTGTGTGCGCCTGCTGGTCCCAACCAACAGGCGCATTTGTTTTGTCCGGTGTTTCAGTCTCCGGATGGGGATCGCGGCTACTCGGGTCCACGAGGTGTGGATCTTGATGCCCCAGTAGGAGGAGACGGTTATGGCTACCGGCACCGTGAAGTGGTTCAACAGCGAAAAGGGCTTCGGCTTCATCGAGCAGGACGGCGGCGGTGCCGACGTCTTCGCGCACTACTCGAACATCAACGCTCAGGGTTTCCGCGAGCTGCTTGAGGGCCAGAAGGTCGAGTTCGACGTCACCCAGGGCCAGAAGGGCCCGCAGGCCGAGAACATCCGCGTCATCTGAGGTCGGCTTCCCAGCTGACTTGCGATCTCGCACGGCGAGGGCCCGCACCGCACGGTGCGGGCCCTCGTCCATGCCGCCGAACGGCCGGGGCGGCGCACACCCCCGACGGCCGACCCGCCCCCGCCCGCAGCAGCGGCAGGGGCGCCCACCGGATTCCGACGGAGAACACGTGACCACCCCTGCCCGCACGCCGCGCGAGCGTTCCGCCCGTACCGCACGCACGTCCGACCGCACCGAGCGTGCGGCCCGTACCACCGACCGCGCCGCCCACGGCGAGCGCGCCGGGCGTGACGACCGCGCCCCGCGCGACGAGCGCACCCCCCGGGCCGAGCGCGGCGACCGCTCGCGCAAGCCGCGCAGCCGCAACGGCGCCGGCGCCGGGAACGGCGGCGCTCCCCGCCGCTCCGCCGCGGCCGCCCCGGTGACCGAGGACTTCACCGTCGTCGAGGGCACCCCCGCCCGCCCGCCGGCGGCCACCTTCGCCGAGCTGGACCTGCCGAAGGGCATCCTGAGCGCGCTCACCCGCGAGGGCGTCACCGAGCCCTTCCCGATCCAGGGCGCCACGCTGCCCGACTCGATCGCCGGCCGCGACGTCCTCGGCCGGGGTCGCACCGGCTCCGGCAAGACCCTCGCCTTCGGCCTGCCGCTGCTCGCCCGTACGGCCGGGAAGCGCGCCGACTCCCGGCACCCGCTGGCGCTCGTGCTGGTCCCCACCCGCGAGCTCGCCCAGCAGGTCACCGAGGCGCTCACCCCGTACGCCACGGCCGTCAATCTGCGGATCGCCACCGTCGTCGGCGGCATGTCGATCACCCGGCAGGCCAACGCCGTCCGCCGTGGCGCCGAGGTGCTCGTCGCCACCCCCGGACGGCTCGACGACCTCATCGGCCGCGGCGACGTCCGGCTCTCCGACGTCGCCATCACGGTGCTCGACGAGGCCGACCAGATGGCCGACATGGGCTTCCTGCCGCAGGTCACCAAGCTGCTGGAGCAGGTCGCCGAGGGCGGGCAGCGGATGCTGTTCTCCGCGACCCTGGACCGCAACGTCGACCGCCTGGTGAAGCGCTTCCTGGCCGACCCGGTGACGCACTCCGTCGACCCGTCGGCGGGCGCCGTCACCACGATGGACCACCACGTCCTGCAGCTGGACGCCGCCGACAAGGCGTCCACCACGGCGCACATCGCCTCCCGCGACGGCCGGGTGATCATGTTCGTGCACACCAAGCACGGTGCCGACCGGCTCGCCAAGCAGCTGCTCGCCAACGGCGTCAAGGCCGCGGCGCTGCACGGCGGCAAGTCCCAGCCGCAGCGCAACCGGGTGCTCGACCAGTTCCGCGACGGGCTCGTCACCGCGCTGATCGCCACCAACGTGGCGGCCCGCGGCATCCACATCGACGGCCTCGACCTGGTCGTCAACGTCGACCCGCCGATCGACCACAAGGACTACCTGCACCGCGGCGGGCGCACCGCCCGGGCCGGCGAGTCCGGCACCGTGGTCACCCTGGTGCTGCCCGAGCAGCGGCGCGAGGTCAACCGGCTGATGACGGTGGCCGGCATCCGTCCGACCACCACCAAGATCCGCCCGGGCGACAACGAGCTCTCCCGCATCACCGGCGCCCGCACGCCCACCGGCGTGCCGGTCACCCTCGTGGTGACGGCCGCCGCGGCGGCCACCGGCCCCGAGGGCGCCAAGGCGGAGAAGCCCGCCGGTGGAGCGCGCCGTCGCCCCGGCAAGCGGTCGGGGCTGCCGACCGACGTCGACATCAACGGCAACCCGCGGCGTCCGCGGCCCAAGCAGCGGATGGGCGCGGGTGCGTCCGGCGGGTCCGGCGGATCCGGCCAGGGCGGTACGCGCCAGGCGGCGGGCTTCATCGGCCGCGCCTCGGGCCGGCCGAAGCCGGGGTCGGGGACGAAGAGCGGCTCCAACTACGGGACGGGGCGCCAGCGGCGCAAGTCCGACTGACAGGATCTGTCGGCTGTCATCGGTCAGCCGTCAACTGTCATCCGTCGGCTGTCGTCGGTGAACTGTGATCGGTCGGCTGATATCCGTCGTCTGACGGACGTCGGCCGGTGACTGTCCGCTGCCATCCGTCGAACGTCGACCGTTGACTGTCTGCCGTCGACCGTTCGCTGTCGTCCGCCGGCTGACGGCTGCCCC
>NZ_JBSGXP010000025.1:0-26484 GCF_053610105.1 Kitasatospora sp. NPDC054939
CACTGCTCGTGCGACCGTCCCGGATCGCCACCGTCCGCCGCACCTCCCCCGCCACCAGCGGATCGTGCGTCACGATCACCACCGTCGCCCCCAACTCCCGGTTCACCGTCCGAAACGCCTCGAAGATCCCCGCACCCGTCTCCGAGTCCAGCTCACCCGTCGGCTCGTCCGCCAACAACACCGGCGGATCGTTCGCCATCGCCACCGCGATCGCCACCCGCTGCTGCTGCCCCCCCGACAACTCCCCCGGCCGCCGGTGCGCCAACTCCCCGATCCCCAAAGCCTCCAGCAGCTCCGCGACGCGCGCCGCCCGCCGCGCCCCACCGCCCCGACCCGCACGCCCCCGCAACTGCATCGGCAGCGCCACGTTCTCCGCCGCCGTCAGGAACGGCAGCAGATTGCGCGCCGTCTGCTGCCAGATGAACCCCACCACCTCACGCCGGTACCGCAACCGCTCCTTCGCCGACATCTCCAGCAGATCGCACCCCGCCACTGACGCCGCCCCCGCCGTCGGCACGTCCAACCCCGCCAGGATCGTCAACAGCGTCGACTTCCCGCTGCCCGACGCCCCCACCAGCGCCACCAGATCCCCCTGCGCGATCGTCAGCTCCAGACCCTGCAGGGCCTGCACCTCCACCCCCTCCGCGCTGAAGATCCGCACCAACCGGTCGCACACGATCGCCGCACCCGCACCGAACGCCACCGGCGACGCCGCCGCCAACGCCCGCTGCTGCAGCTCCTCCAACGACGCCACCGCACTCCCCTTCGCCGAACCGGCCCCGACACTCACCGCTGATCCCCCACCCGCAACTCGGTACTGATCTGACGACGGCCCGACAGTGCGGCCTCGCCCAGCACGCCCGCCGTGACCAGGGCCGCGAGGCCGGCGGTCTGCAGGAGCACCGGCAGGAGGGCCGGGGACAGGCCGGTCGGGACCTCGGCGCCGACCAGGGTCGAGAGGTCGACGGCCGGGCCGAGCAGGGCGACCGCGGCCAGAGCCGCCAGGCCGCCGCCGACGGCGGCCACCAGGGTCTGCGGCAGCGCCTCGGCGAGGATCAGCGCCAGGCCCTGCCGGGGCCGCAGCCCCATCGTCCGCAACCGCGCCAGCAGCGCGACCCGCTCCGGCGCCGCCCGCAACAGCGTCAACAGCACCGCCAGCAGCGCGAACCCGCCCGCCCCCAGCACCGACGCCCAGAACAGCCGCCCGGCCGACCGCTGCAGCGGATCCCCGGCGAGCTCGGCCACCACGGCGGCGCTGGTCCGGACGAGGTGGCCGCCCGGCCCTGCGGTGGCGGCCGTGGGTGCCGGGGCCGGGGCCGCGCCGCCGGTGCCGCCGGGCCCCGCGGTGGCCGTCTCCCGGACCAGCTGCTCCAGCCGGGTCTGCTCGACGGGGCCGGTGGCGAGCCAGACGTTGGGGCTGCCGAGTTCGGGCAGCCGCGCCTCGACGGGCCCCTTCGGCAGGACCACGACGGCGCGGTCGGTGCCCTGGAGGAGGGGGGTGCCGGCGGTGCGGGCGGCGGGCGCGGTCTCCAGTTCGGCGCCGTTGGCCAGGCGCAGCCGGAAGGTGCCGGCGCCGCCGGCCTTGGCCGCGAGGTCGGTGCTGAACAGGGCGGGGATCACGCCGTCGGCGCCCGCCCCCTTGAGGGCGGCCGGGTCGAACTCGCCGCGCCCGACGGTGCGGGCGATCTCCGCGTACGGCTCGGGGTCGGCGACGACGACGGTGACCCGGGTGGAGCCGGTCGAGGTGCCGAGCAGGAACGCCTCGCTGTCGGTCCAGACCGGGGCGGCGGCGCGGACTCCGGGCAGTGCGGCGGCGGCCGTGGTGAACGCGGACGGGAGGGGTGCGCCGAGTGCGGAGTGGACGGCCGCGTCGGCGCCGACGGTGAGGCGGGCGGCGTGCAGGCGGGCGGATTCCACGGCGTCCAGCACGGTGGCGCCGAAGCCGGCGGTGGTGACGGCCAGCATCAGGGCGACCATCGGCAGCACGGAGGGCCGGGTGCGGGTGCCGCTGCCACGGGCGGCGCGGGCCAGTCCGAGGAAGCCGACCGCGCCGCGGCGGCGTCCCGCGGCCCGGGCGAGCACCCCGACCAGCAGCGGCTGGACGCGGGCCAGCAGCAGTGCGCCGCTCAGGGCGAGCAGCAGCGGGGCGGTGACGAGCAGCAGGTCCACACCCTCGCCCGCCGGGTTGACGCCGCGGCGGCGGACCGTGAGCGCGGCGGCGGCGGTGACCGCCAGGACGGCCAGTTCGGCGACCAGCCGGCGCCGGGGGGTGGCGGGCCTGGGGCCTGCCCACAGCACGGCCGCGCGGGCCGGGAAGGCCAGCAGGGCGAGCAGCGTGGTGGCAAGCGCGGCCGACACGGCGGCGGTCCAGCGCGGAGTCGGCAGCAGCCACAGGGCGAGCGCGGTGGCCAGGGCGGCGGCGGGCAGCACGGTGACGGCGCCCTCGCCGAGCAGCCGGGCGAGCACGCCGCGGCGCGATCCGCCGCGGGCCTGGAGCAGCCGCAGCTCGGCGGTCCGCCGGTCGGCGCCGAGGGCGGCGGCGAGGCAGAGCACGACGGCGGCGACCCCGGCGACGCCGGCCGGGCCGACCGCGGCGAGCGGTGCGGCGGCGGCCTGGCGGACCCTGGCCTGGTCGAGGAACTCGGGCAGCCGGGAGATGATCCGCAGGTCGGGACGGTTGGTGGCGGCCGAGAGTTCGACGGCGACGCGGCCGGTGAGGAGGGCGGCGAGGCCCGCGCTCTTCTCGGTCAGCTGGTCGGCGCGCAGGTCGCCGGTGTCGACGGGGATCCGCCAGAAGGTCTCCATGCCGCCGCCCCATTCGGCGAGCCGCGGCATGGCGTCGGCGCCGACGACGGCGGTGGTGGCCCAGAAGTTGGCGGGCAGCTTGCCGGTGGTGCGGAACAGGCAGGCCCGGGTGGAGCAGGACAGGTCGGTCCAGTACGGCTCGTCCGGGTCGTCGGCGGTGTAGAGGCCGACGACGACGGCGCTCGCGGGCTGGACGCCGAGCGAGGTCTGCAGGACGTCGCCGAGCTTGATCCGGATGGTGTCGGCGGCGTCCTTGGCGAGCGCGACCGGGATCGGGACGGGGCCGTCGGCGTTCGGCGTGCCGGCGGCGCCCGGGTTGCCGGGGATCGCGGGCGGGGCGGTCGGGTCGGCGCCCGGCCACCGGCCCTCGACGATCCTGGCGTGCCGGTCGACGCCCTGGAGGTGGATCAGGCGCAGCTCGGGCGGGACTTCGTCGGGGCTGGCGAGGCCGGGGTTGATGAGCGGGCGGGGCCGCATGGCCCGGGCGCCGTGGACGGGGCTGCCGTCGACACGGAAGGTCTCGCCGACCCGGGCGCTGAGCTCGCGGGCGGTGCGGTCGAGGCCGGCCGGGTCCAGGTCGCCGAGGCTGCGCGGGGTGGCGGTGGCCAGCAGCCCGGTGGCGGAGGCGCCCCGGTCGTGCAGGAACTCGCGCAGCGCCGCGTCGGCGCCGCGGTCGAGGGCGCGCGGGAGGGCGGTGGCCAGGAAGACGGTGCCGAAGGCGAGCGCCGCGGCGAGCAGCGCGGCCAGCGGCGCGGAGCGCAGCCGGGTGCGGACCCAGGGGGCGGGCCGGTGGCGCCGCTCGGGTCGGCGGACGGGCTCCGGGGGAGGGGCCGGGGTGGTCACATCTCCTCCAGGTACCGCAGCCGGTCGGCCACGTCTCGGCGGCGGCGTCCGGTGAGGAAGGCCGACAGCAGGGGGACGGCCGCGATGGCCGCCGCGAGCAGCAGGGCCCCGCCGACCGGCAGCTCGACCAGCACCTCGGGTACGGGTCGGCGCGCGCTCGGGGTGAGCACGACGAGCGGCACGATCAAGTGGACCATCAGGGCGCCGAGGCCGAGGCCGACGGCGGTGCCGAGGGCGACCAGCACGCCCTGTTCGGCGGTGGCGGTGCGGCGCAGTCGGCGGCGCGGGGTGCCGAGGGCGATCAGGACGGCGGACTCGCGGGCGCGTTCTCCGGCCGCGGCGGCGGAGGCGGCGGCGAAGCCGATCGCGGCGAGGACGGCGGTGACGACGGCGATGGCGGCCAGGGCGCTCTGCGGGGCGCCGCTGAGCGGGTCGTCGAGCAGATCGGCGGCGACCTCCTCGCGCAGGCTCAGGGCGGGGGCGCCGGGGGCGGCGCGCAGGGCGGCGGCGGCCTCGGCGGGGGCGCGGTCGTCCGGTCCGGCGGCGGGCAGCCACCATTCGCCGGTCGGCGGGAGCTCCTGGCCGTCGGCGGCGAGGAGCCGGGCGGCGGTGTCGAGGTCGACGGCGAGCGCCGTCGCGCCGGCGACGGGCAGGGCTTCGACGGCCCCGGTGATCCGGACGGGCACGGTGGCGGCGCCGAAGCCGGCGCGGACCACGTCGCCGACGCGGGCGCCGACGGCGTCCAGGTAGCCGCGGGTGGCGACGCCGGGGACGTCCCGGGGGACGGGCGCGGCGCCGGCGGGCGTGACGACGGTGCGCAGGGCGCGGGGAGCCCCGTCGGCGGGCAGGTGGCGGAGCTTCACCAGGGCGGGCGTGCCGTCGGCGGCCGGGTCGGTGAGGATCCGGGCCTCGGGGGCGCTGCCCTGCTGGAGCACGGGTGCGGCGGCCTGCCAGCCGAGGCCGGCGGGCACCGGGACGGTGGTGGCGGGCCCGGTGGCACTGTCGGCGGTGGCGAGCCGGTGGACGGTCAACTCGCCGCCGGTGCTGCCGAAGTCGGCCGAGCCGTACGCGACGACCATGCCGGTCACGGTGAGCGGGGTGGCGGCGCTGCCGAGCGGGGCGTCGGTGAGGGCGGCCAGGTCGACGGAGACCTTGGCGTCGCCGTTCACGGGGAGGCCCGGCAGCGGCACCCGGTAGGTGTGGGCGAAGCGGTCGCGCAGGATCAGCCAGAGGTCCGGGCGGAGGGCGGCGTCGGGGGTGTCGCCCCAGGGCGAGAGGGTGTGCTCGATCAGCCGCACGGTCACGTCGGCCTCGATCCGCCGGGGATTGCCGGGCAGCGGGATGCCGGCCTGCGGGCCGGTGGGTCCGGGCCGGCCGAGCGGGGTGAACAGGGCGTGCCGGTCCTGGCCGTCCAGCAGGTCGGGGCGGACCGGCACCCGGTCGGCGAACGCGGCGGCGTCGAGGGCCAGCAGCTGCGCGGTGGTGCCGTTCGGGAGGGTCTGCTCCTTGCGGACGACGGGGACCATCCGGTCGCCGCCGGGCAGCGCGCCGTAGCGTCCGCCCTGGCCCATCGGCGCGCTCTGGGTGCCGTGGATCCGCAGGCCGCCGGCGGTGGCGTAGTCGGCCTGGTCGTGCTGGGAGGTGGACCAGGCGTGCTGCTGGCCGAGTGCCAGGACGCCGGTGGAGACGGCGAGGACGAGCAGCAGGACGGGCCCGCTGGCGCGGCCCGGGCGGCGGGCGAGCTGCCAGCCGACCAGGGCGGGGCCGAGGCCGCGGCCCCGGGCGGCGAGGCGTCCGCCGAGCCCGGCGGCGAGCGGCAGCAGCCGCAGGACGAGCAGGGTGCCCGCGCACAGGGCGAGGGTGGGGGTGGCGATCAGGATGGGGTCGAGGCCGAGTTCGCCGTCGGCGCCGGTGGACAGCCCGCCGTCGTACCGGGCGAGTTGCTGGTAGGCGAGCACGGCGAGGGCCAGCACGGCCACGTCGACCCCGGAGCGGACGGCGTTGCCGGCGAGGGCCTGGCGCCGGCCGGCCCGGCGCAGGACGGCGGCCCCGGCGCTGCGCAGGAAGGCCGGCAGGGTGGTCAGCGCGACGCAGGCGAGGGCGCAGAGGGCGGCGGTGAGCCAGAGGTCCGGGGAGAGTCCGGTGTCCAGCGCAGTACCGGCGAGCGGGCCGAAGGAGCCGAGCGCGGTGAGCAGCGGCGGGGTGAGCAGCGGTGCCAGCAGGGCGGCGGGCAGGGTCAGGAGGGCGGCCTCGGTCGCGGTGAACCCGCCGAGCCGCAGCCGGGAGGCGCCGCGGGCGGTGAGCAGCGCGTTCTCGTCCTCCTGCCGGGCGGCCATCAGGTGGACCACGAGCAGCAGGGCGGCGGAGGCCAGGACGGCCAGTTGCAGGGCGCCGATCAGCAGGGTGGAGCGGGACACCAGGGCGCCGGAGCGCAGTTCGGCCAGCAGGGCGGGCAGTTCGGTCCTGGGGTGGAGGCCGGCGGTGGCGGGCAGTTGGGCGAGGAGGGCGGGGGTGCGCCGGCGCAGGTCGTCGGCGCCGGCGGTGCCGGTGCCGGTGAGGTCGGCGTCGAGCAGCCAGCTGCGCCCGTTCTGCGGGAGTCCGGCGGCGAAGGCGCCGTCGTCGATGAGCAGCGGGCCGTAGGTGGTGAAGTCTGAGACCTTGATCTCGCGCCCGCCCGCCGGGTCGAGGGTCCAGTACAGGTCGGCGGGGTCGTTCGCCCGGTACACGCCCGTGATGCGGACGGTCAGCGGGGCGCCGCCGTAGCGGTCGTCGAGGCGGACCTCGGCGGGCAGCGCCTCGGGGGTGAGGCCGAGGCGGGCGAGGGTGCTCTGCGGGACGGCGGTCTGCAGTGCGGCGA
Organism: Kitasatospora sp. NPDC054939; assembly: GCF_053610105.1. NCBI lineage: Bacteria > Bacillati > Actinomycetota > Actinomycetes > Kitasatosporales > Streptomycetaceae > Kitasatospora > Kitasatospora sp. NPDC054939. Next base: position 6,506 of record NZ_JBSGXP010000025.1, read on the forward strand.
GGGCGGCGCTTCCAGCGGTGGGCGCTGCGGCCGGGGCGGCGGCGGGCCAGTCGCCGGCGAGCAGGCGGACCCGGTTGCGGTCCAGCGAGGCGAGGACGGTGAGGTCGGCGTCCTTGCGCAGGCCGGGGGCCTGGCCGGTGCCCGCGGAGGCAGGGGCGGTTGCCTGGGCGGCGGCCGGCGGGAGGCCGTAGGAACGGCTGCGGGCGAGGCTCTCGGTCCGTACGGGCGAGCCGTCGAAGAGCCGCGCGGCGAACTCGCGCACCGCCCGGTCGTCCTTGTCCCGCGCGTCGAAGCCGTGCTCGCCGTTGACCACCACCGTGGTCCGGGCGTGGCCGCCGCCCTGCAGGGCCTGGCGCAGACCGGCCTCGCCGACGGTCCGGTTGAAGGCCACCAGCGCGGTGAGGACCGCGGTGGTGATCAGCACCGTGAGCACGACGGCAGTGGCCAACGGCAGTCGCCCGCGCAGTCGGCGCACGACAAAGCCGAGCATCCGTTCCTCCCCCGGTCCTGTTCTGTCCCCGTCGGATCCCGTCCGCCCCGCGTCCGCCGGTCGACCGGCCGGCAGCGGCGGTGGACGGGTGGTGGCCGGCGATTCCGGCCGGGGGCGGCGATCACTGATGTGATGATCACCGGATAGCGGACGATGCTGTCAGATCCGGTCCCGCAAAGGAAGGGACTTGCGCGAATCATGTGTGCGATGAACAAATTCTCCGCATCGGCAGGACCGGCGCTTCCGGGACGGTCCCGCCCGATCGCACCCGACGGCCACCCAGGGGGAAGCCCGATGACTCAGCAACCGGCCGGCACCACCACCGCGGCCACCGACGCCACCGCCACCGCCACCGCCACCGCGCCCATGCTCGCCGTCCAGGACCTGCGCCGCAGCTTCGGCACCGGCGAACGGGCCGTACACGCCCTGCGCGGCGTCACCTTCACCGTCCCCCGCGGCCAACTCACCGCCCTCAAAGGCCGCTCCGGCTCCGGCAAGACCACCCTGCTCAACCTCGTCGGCGGCCTCGACACCCCCACCTCCGGCACCGTCCGCCTCGACGGCACCGACCTCGGCGCCCTCGACGAGAACGCCCGCCTCACCCTGCGCCGCGACCGCCTCGGCTTCGTCTTCCAGTCCTTCGGCCTCATCCCCGTCCTCACCGCCGCCGAGAACGTCGGCATCCCCATGCGTCTGCGCAAAGCCCCCGCCCACCAACGCGAAGAGCGCGCCCGTACCCTCCTCGCCCTCGTCGGCCTCGCCGACCACGCCGGCCAGCGCCCCGGCGAACTCTCCGGCGGCCAACAGCAACGCGTCGCCATCGCCCGCGCCCTCGCCAACGAACCCGACCTGATCATCGCCGACGAACCCACCGGCCAACTCGACTCCGAAACCGGCCGCGCCGTCATGGAACTCCTCCAAGCCGTCGTCCGCAGCCAGGGCGTCACCGTCCTCGTCGCCACCCACGACCCCACCCTCATGGAACTCGCCGACCGCACCATCGAACTCCGCGACGGCCACCTCCACCACGACGACCCCGACCACCCGGCCGAGGCGTAACGGGCCGGTGCGCGGCGGGCCGCCGCGCACCGGGGGTCGGGCACGGCGGGGGTTCGGGCACGGCGGGGGTTCGGGCACGGCGGGGGTTCGGGCACGGCGGGGGTTCGGGCGGCGGGGCTCAGACGGACCTGAGGACGGCCTCGCACTCGCGGCAGCGACGGGTCCGCTGCGAGGGCGGGTACCAGGGCTGGCCGGGCGCCGTCGGCCGGTAGGGCTCGCGCTCCAGATCGGCGGTGTCCAGCCCGCAGAGGGTGCGCGGGCCCGGGTCCTCGGGGGCGTCCGGATCCCCCGGCGCAGCGTGGACCCAGCGCACCCGGGCACCGACGTCGACCTCCCCGGCATCGAGGACCTCCGTCGACGGTTCCAGCTCCACCAGCACGATGACACCGCTCATACCTCGACCCTGCGCCCCCGGGCTGCGCCGCGCATCCCGGGCCGGAACCGCCCACCCCGCCCGCCCGTCATCCCCACGGGGACCACCACGGGCCCCGGCACCCCGTTCGCCCCTCACCCCCGAGCTCCGAGGAGATCCATGGTCGACACCGTCAACTCACTGGCCACCCGGGTGCACGAACTCCTGGTGGCGCTCCTGACCAACGGCCCCGCCGCGACGGTGCCCGGGCAGGACGCCTCCTCGCTCATGGGCGTGTTCCTCGGCGCCCCGCGGCGCGTCGACGCCGTCGCGGGCCTCCACGACGTCACCACCCGCGCCGAGGCGCTCGGCCCCGAGGGCAGGTGGATCGCCGCCGCGGGCCACTCGACCCTCTTCGGCCTGGCCGTCGCCCACGGACAGGGCGAGCAGGCGATCCACCACTTCGGCGCCGCGGTCGAGGCCGGCTTCAACGACTGCGTCTCGCTGCACATCGCCCCCGTACGTCCGCTGTACCACGACCCCCGCTTCCGGGCCCTGTACGAGCGCATGCGTATCACCGGGGCCGACCTCGACGAGTTCTTCTGGCTGCACCAGGAGATGCAGCTCATGTCGCGGGACGCCCAGGACGCGGCCGTCGACAACATCGGCCGCCTCGACACCGGGGTGTCGCTGCTCCCGCAGGCCCCCATGCCCACCCGCGAACCGCACACCCCCGGCGTCCTGGCCACCCGCATCGAACTCGCCGCGACCCAGACCGCACTCCAACAGGCCGCCGTGCGGGCGGAGTTCCAGCGCAGCTCCGGCAACACCAGCCTCAGCCTCATCGACGACACGTGGGACCACCCCCGCGCCAGGCGCGACGCCCGGTACGCCGACGACCTGGACACCCGCCGCCAACAGGCCGCCGCCGCCCGGGCCTTCGTCGAACGCCCCGGCGCCGGGACCATGCTCCTCCCCTGCCCGCCCCTGGGCTCGATCACCTACCCGGCCTGAGCCGGACGGGCGGACCTCTCTGCCCGATCGGGCAGTCCTGCACTGGCCCCGTCCCGCCGAACACGCAGCAGAATTCGGGTCGGCTCCGACCGGGTACGGTGCACGCGCCGCTACGCTCCTGGAGACCGGCTTCGGGGGGGTGGCATGGCTGTGGGCCGTAGGCGTCGCGGACTGCTGGGGGTGCTGGCCGCGGTCGTAGTCCTGGACGGGTCGCTGCTGGCGCTGGCTGTCAACGCGGCGACGGAGGACAAGCGGTGGCCGGGCGTCCTGGACGCGCTGCGCACGCACGCCTGGTGGTCGGTCGCGGCGCTCACCCTGCTCGGGGTCGTGGTCGGGCTGCTCGTGCGGCGCCTGGAGCGGCCCACGGCGGTGGACGGCGATCCGCCGCCCCCACCGGCGCCGGCCGTGGATCCGTGGCTGGTGCCGCGCGCCGAACTCCGCGCGACCGTCGGCGCCGTCCTCGCACGCGGCAGCAGGACGGTCGGCCTGACGACCTCCCTCCAGGGCGCCGGCGGCTTCGGCAAGACGAGGCTGGCCCGGATGGTCTGCGCGGACCGCCGGGTCCGCCGGCACTTCCGCGGCCGGGTCTACCTCGTGGCGATCGGCCGCGACGTACGCAGTGCGGCCGATGTCGCGGCGAAGGTCGGCGAGGTCACCCGTCTGATCACCGGGGACGACCAGACCTTCACCGACCCGGACATGGCGGGTGCGCATCTGGGTCGGCTCCTGGAACAACGTCCGCGCACGTTGCTGGTGCTGGACGACGTGTGGGAGGAGGGACAGTTGGCTCCGTTCCTGCTGGGGGCGCCGCAGTGCGTGCGGTTGGTGACCACGCGGCGGGCGCGACTGGTAGGGAGCGCAAGTGCCCGGTCGATTCGGGTCGACCGGATGACGGAGGAGGAGTCGCGCCGCGTCCTGCTCCAGGATCTTCGAGATCTCTCCGCCGAGGCGGTGGAGGAGCTGCTGACGGAGACGGGGCGCTGGCCGCTGCTGCTGCGGCTGGTCAACCGGCTGATCGCCGCACAGGTCGCCACCGGGCTGCCGGTCGAGCAGTCGGCCCGGGCGGCGGCGCGGCGGCTGCGCGAGCAAGGGCCGGCGGCAGCCGACGAGGCGGGAATGGACTCCGCGCTGTCCGTCCAACGCGAGCGGGCGGTGGAGGCCACCATCGAGGCGGCCGTCGACCTGCTGCCCGCCGGAGGACGCGACCGCTACCGGGAACTCGGGATCTTCGCTGAGGACGAGACCGTCCCCGTCGACCTCGTGTGCCTGCTCTGGGAGGCCGGCTCAGGCCTGGCCGCGGACCAGGGGCGCGCCCTGGTCGGAGCCCTGGCAGACCTGTCGCTGATCACCCTCGATCCGGCGCACGGTGGCCGGATCGGCCTCCACGACGTCCACCGCGACTACCTGCGCAGCACTCTCGGCGCCGACGGGCTGACCGCCGCGAACGGCCACCTCGTCGACGCGGTCACCGCTCGACTGCCGCCCGCAGCCCCACTGGCGCCGGGCACCCCGGACCCCCGGCACGCGTGGTGGGAGACCGTGCACGGCTACCTCCTGGACCACGCCGTCCACCACCTCCTCGCCGCCGGTCGCACGGCGACGGCCGAGGACCTGGCCTCGGACCTGCGCTGGATCGAGCGGCGCCTGCTCCGACGAGGCGCCAACGCCCCCATCGCCGATCTGCTCCAGGTCCCCACCCCCGATGCTGCCGCCCGGGCCCGCGATCTGACCCAGGCAGCCCACCTCCTCCAGCGGACCACCCCCGAGCACGCCCTCTCCAGCGTCCTCCACAGCCGCCTGAACGACCTGCCCCACTGGCAGGACCAAACCGCCGCCCGCATCGGACAGCACACCCACCCCGGCCTCAGCAACGCCTGGCCCCTGCCCGACCTCCCCCACCCCGCCCTCCGACTCGCCCTTCCCACCGCCGGTCGAGCCTCGGCGGTGGTGATCTCCCCCGACGGCACCTGGTTCGCCACCGCCTCGGACGGAGTGCAGCTGTGGGACCGTGCCACCGGGGCCCGGACCGCCGAACTCATCGACCACACCGAGCAGGTCAACGCCGTGGCGATCTCCCCCGACGGCACCTGGCTCGCCACCGCTTGCGCCGACGGTACCGTCCGGCTCTGGGAGTATGCCACCGGCACGCAGACCGCCGAACTCACCGGCCACACCGACCGGGCCATGGCGGTCGCGATCTCCCCCGACGGCACCTGGCTCGCCACCGGCGACTACGACGGCCCGGTCCGACTCTGGGACCGCGCCACCGGCACGCAGACCGCCCAACTCACCGGCCACACCGACAGGGTCACCTCCGTGGCGATCTCACCCGACGCCACCTGGCTCGCCAGCGGCAGCTACGACGGCACGATCCGGCTGTGGGACCCCGCCACAGGGGCACAGACCGCCGAACTCACCGGCCACACCGAGCAGGTCAACGCCGTGGCGATCTCCCCCGACGGCACCTGGCTCGCCACCGGCGACTACGACGGCCCGGTCCGACTCTGGGACCGCGCCACCGGCACGCAGACCACCCAACTCACCGGCCACACGAACTCGGTCATGGGAGTGGCGATCTCCTCGGACGGCACCTGGCTCGCCACCGCCTCCGCCGACGGCACCGTCCGGCTGTGGGACCGTGCCACCGGCACCCAGACTGCCCGGCTCACCAGCCACACCGGGTGGGTCAGGTCCGTGGTGATCTCCCCCGACGGCACCTGGCTGGCCTCCGCCGGCGTCGACCGGACCGTACGACTCTGGGACCGCACCGCCGGCAACCGGGCCGCCGAGGACACCGCCCAGGTCCTGTCGGTCGCATTCGCTCCCGACGGCACCTGGCTCGCCACCGGCTCCGACGACGGCACGGTCCTGCTGCGGGACTCCGCCACTGGTACCCGGACAACCCGACTCACCGGCCACATCGACTGGGTCAGGTCCGTGGTGATCTCCCCCGACGGCACCTGGCTGGCCTCCGCCGGCGACGACCGAACCGTACGACTCTGGGACCGCGCCACCGGCACCCAGACCGCCGAACTCACCGGCCACACCGACCGGGCCATGGCGGTGGCGATCTCCCCCGACGGCACCTGGCTCGCCACCACCTCCAGCGACCGGACCGTACGACTCTGGGACCGCGCCACCGGCACCCAGACCGCCGAACTCACCGGCCACACCAGTGCAGTGCTCGCAGTGGCGATCTCACCCGACGGTGCCCGGCTCGCCACCGGCTGCTTCGACGGAACGGTGCGGGTCTGGCAGATCCCCTCCGGCGAGGCCGCCGCCGTGATGCACGTGGACGGCAGCATCACCTGCTGCGCATGGTCGCCGGACGGCTCCACCATCGCCGCCGGCGGCCAGGCAGGGCTGTACCTCTTCCGCTTCGACCCCGGAACGGCGTGACAACTCACGGCAGGGTCTGCGGGTCTCCGGCCAGGTACAGCGGATCGCGCACGCAGCACCGCAGGGCGTCCAGGCCGGCGATGGTAGGGGAAACCCGACCACAGGTCTCGACCTGGCTGTCATGACCTGAGGGGGTCGCGCCGCTGGAATGAAGGGGTGCTGATTCACCGAGGTCGTCGCGACCGCCACCCGAAGGCCGAGAGGCCGCCTTCCCTTCAAGCTGCGGGCGGGAGTCGCTGGTTCGACCGCCGGGTGTCGTGGTGTGCCGGCTGGCTGTTCGCGGCCGGGTGCGCGGCCTCGTTCCCCGTGCTCTCCGGGCTGGGGCCGCACCGCAGTTGGGGCGGGATGGCCACAGCAGGCTATCTGGTGGCGGCTGTTGTGGCAGCGGCGCTGCCGTGGCGGTGGGCGCGGGGCTGGTCGGTGGCGGTGGCGCTCGTCGGGGCCGTCGTGGTGCCGCTGGGCCGGCTGGTGGTGGCCGGGCAGGGGCAGAGCGAGGTCGGCGTGATCGAGCGGTCCGGCGAGCTGCTGCTCCGGCACGGCACGCCGTACCTGGCGGAGCCGCGTACCGTGCTCGAATTCACCCCGTACCTGCCGGGGACGGCGCTGCTCGGACTGCCGCGCGCCGTGCTGGGGGCCGGGGACTGGCCGGCCCGGCTGCTCGGTGACGCCAGGCTCTGGTGCGCGGCCGTCTTCCTGGGCTGCGTGCTCGCCACCGGTCGCCGCTACCGTCGCTGGATCGCGGTCCTCACCGCCTCGCCGCTGGTCGCGCTGCCGCTCTGTGTGAGCGGGGTCGACCTGCCGATGACCGGTCTCTGCTGCCTGGCGCTCGCCCTGGCCGGCCGTGCCCGTCCGGTCGGTGCCGGGTGGGCGCTGGCCGTGGCGTGTTCGCTCAAGTGGACGGCCTGGCCGGCGGTCGCGGTGGTCGCGGCGCTGCTGGCCGCCACGGTGGGCCGGCGGGCGGCGCTGCGCGCGACGGCGGTGGCGGTGGCGGGCGCGACCGTGCTCGTCCTGCCGGGGGTGCTGCGCTCCCCCGGGCCGATGGTCCATCAGGTGTTCGCGTTCCCCACCGGGCGCGGCACGTTACCCACTCCTGCGGCCAGCCCGCTGCCCGGCCGCCTGCTCGCGGACCTCGGCCCGGCCGGCTGGTACGCCGCGGTCGGCCTGGTGCTGCTCGGGGGGCTGGCGGTCGCCGTCTCGCTGGTGCTGCACCCGCCCCGGGACGCGGCCGGCGCCGCCCACCGGCTCGCTCTCGGGCTCTGCCTGGCCTTCCTGCTCGCGCCCGCCGGACGGTTCGGCTACCTGGCGCTGCCGCTCGTCCTCACCGTCTGGGCCCGGCTGCACCGCAGCCCCGCCCGGGCCGTCGTCCCACTGACCGACCACCCCTCCCGTCCACGAACCGAGGTTGCACCCATCCCATGGCCGGCACACTCATCATCACCAACGACTTCCCGCCCCGGCAGGGCGGCATCGAAACCTTCGTCCACGCCATGGCCACCCGCCTCCCGCCCGGCGAGGTCGTCGTCCTCACCTCGGACGAGCCCGGCGCGGCGGTTCACGACGCCGCCCTCCCCTTCCCGGTGATCCGCGACCGGGCCCGGATGCTGCTGCCCACCGGCCGGGTCACCCGGCTGGCCGCCGAGATCGCCCGCGCCCACGGCTGCGACCGGGTCTGGTTCGGCGCGGCGGCCCCGCTCGCCGCGATGGCGGCCGGGCTGCGGCGGCAGGCCCCTGGGATCGCCCGGACGGTCGCGACCACGCACGGCCACGAGATCTGGTGGGCCCGCACCCCGGGGGCGCGCCGACTCCTCCGCCGGATCGGCGACACCGTCGACGTGGTCACCTACCTCGGCGAGTACACCCGGACCCGGATCGCGCCGGCCCTCGGGCCCCGGGCCCGGCTCGAACGGCTGGTACCGGGCGTGGACACGGACCAGTTCCGCCCGGCCCCGAACGGCGCCGGCCGGGCGGCCGAACCGGTCGTCCTCTGTGTGGCCCGCCTGGTGCCCCGCAAGGGGCAGGACGTCCTGATCCGGGCCCTCCCGATGATCCGGCGGGCCGCGCCCGGGGCGGTCCTGGTCCTGGTCGGCGACGGCCCGGACGAGCGGCGGCTGCGCGCTCTGGCCCGGCGTCACACCGAACCCGGCTCGGTGGTCTTCGCCGGCGGCCGGGAGCACGCCGCGACCGCCGGCTACTACGCGGCGGCGGACGTCTTCGCGATGCCGTGCCGCACCCGGCGGGCCGGTCTGGAGGCGGAGGGGCTGGGCATCGTCTTCCTGGAGGCCGCGGCCGCCGGACTGCCGGTGGTCGCGGGCCGCTCCGGCGGTGCGCCCGACGCCGTCCTCGACGGGGTCACCGGGGCGGTGGTCGACGGCCGTGACCCCACCGCCGTGGCGGCGGCAGTCGGGCGGATACTCGCGGCCACTCCCGCCGATCGCGCCCGGACGGGTACGGCGGGACGGCGCTGGGTCCGGGAGGAGTGGTCCTGGGAGGCCTCCGCCCGCCGGCTGGCGGAGCTGCTCGACCCGGAGACCGCGACCCAGGACTTGGCGGCCTACTCCCCGCGCAGGTGAGCCAGCACCGCGAGCACCCGGCGATTGCCCTCGACCGGGTCGAGGTCCAGCTTGGTGAAGATGTTCCCGCTGTGCTTCACCACCGAGGCCTCGGTGATGCTCAGCCGTCCGGCGACGGTCTGGTTGTTGAGGCCCTCCGCCATCAGTGCCAGCACCTCCCGCTCGCGCGGGGTGAGCCGGGCCAGCGGCCGGTCCGCCGCCTGCTGCCGGAGCAGCACCCGCACGACCTCCGGGTCGATCACGGTCTGACCGGCCGCCACCCGGCGCAGCGCGTCCAGGAAGTCGGCGACCTCGCCGACCCGGTCCTTCAACAGGTAGCCGAGGCCGGCCGGTTGGGCCCCCGCCGCGCCGAGCAGCCGGGTGGCGTACGGGGTGGCCACGTACTGGGAGAGCACCAGGACCGGCAGCCCGGGGTGGCGCTCGCGGAGTTCCAGGGCGGCGCGCAGGCCCTCGTCGTGGAAGTCCGGTGGCATCCGGACGTCCGTGACCACGATGTCGGGCCGGTCCGCGTCCACGGCGGCGGCCAGGGCGGCCGCGTCGCCGACGGCGCCGACGACCCGGTGGCCGCCCCGGGTGAGCAGTTCGACCAGCCCGGCCCGCAGCAGCACGGAGTCCTCGGCGAGCACTACCCGGAGCACGGCACCTCCAGCCGGAGTCGGGTCGGGCCGCCGGGCGGACTGGTCACCATCAGTCGTCCTCTCAGGATCGCGACCCGGTCCGCGAGCCCCTGCAGTCCGGCCCCGGCGGTCGGGTCGGCCCCGCCGCAGCCGTCGTCCGTCACCTGGAGCACCAGGCGCCCGTCCTCGACCCGTCCGAGGACGGAGACCGCGGTGGCGCCGCTGTGCTTGGCCGCGTTGGCGAGCGCCTCGGTGACGGTGAAGTACCCGGTGGTCTCGACCGGGCCGGGCAGCCGGTCCGGCAGGTCGATGTCGACCGCGACCGGGATCGGGTGGCGGAGCGCCACCTCGGCCACGGCGGCGGCCAGTCCGTGGTCGGTGAGCACCTGCGGGTGGATGCCCCGGACGAGGTCCCGCAGCTGTTCGAGCGCCTGCCGGGCCTCGCCGCGCGCCCGGTCGACCAGGGCGGCGGCCGGGTCGTCGGCGTCCCGCTCGCGCAGCTCGTACGCGGCCAGTCCGAGGGTCATGGTGAGTGCGACGAGCTGTTGTTGGGCGCCGTCGTGCAGATCGCGTTCGATCCGGCGCCGCTCGGCCTCGAAGGCGTCGGCCAGGCGGGCCCGGGAGCGGGTGAGTTCGAGGACCTGACGGCCGAGGCCCTCGGCCCGCGGTCCGAGCAGCAGGCGGACGAGCCGGACCCGGGCGATGGTCAGCAGCGCACCCAGGTACGCGCAGAGCACCAGGCCGGCCAGGCCGACGGCGGTCGCGGGGAGCGCCTCGACGGGGCCGGGGACGGCCTGGCCCGGGATCAGCATCACGGGCTCGGGGGCCAGCGCCCACACCACCACCGGGCTGGCGATCAGCACCCCGCAGAACGCCAGCAGGCCGGTGAAGGCGAGATCGACGGCGGCCAGCACCACCGCGAACAGGCCGGTGTAGCCGAGCGCGCGCCAGGTCGCCCGCTCCCGCAGGCGCCTGCGCAGCCGGACCCGGCGGCCGACGCCCGGCAGTCGGCGGTGCGGGTCGGGGACGGCCGTCGGCTCGACCAGCCGGATGCGGCGGCGCTCCAGAGCGCCGACCGGGACGCCGGCGAGGGCCACGCCCAGCAGCACCAGCAGGCCGATCCCGACGACGGACAGACCGAGGCCGACCAGGAGGAGGCAGGCGAGCAGAGCCAGCAGGAGCACCCCGAGGACGGCGCCGCCGACCAGATGGCCCCAGCAGCGCCACGGGTTCGCGGTGAACGGGAACCGCAACGGGTGGGCACACAGAGCACCCCACATCGCGACGGGCTGCCGCCCCTCGTCCGCCCCCTGGTTCCCACCCATCCGTCCACCCTAACCGCCACCACGGCCGCCGCCTCACCGCGACCGGCTCGGTCCGGCGGGGCGGGTGCGCCGACGGTAGGGCCGCGCGGGTGCGCACGGTGGTGGAAGCGGGTGGTGGAAGCGGGTGGTGGAAACGGGTGGTGGAAACCCGACCACCCCGCTCGATCGGCGACATGGCACGACCACGCGCCGAACGAGCGGGGCGTGCGGCCCTCCCCAGGCAACCGCTAGGGCTTCAGGGTGTCCTTCATCTTCTGTCCGGCCTGGGCAGCGTTCCCCTTGACCTGCTCGGCCTTGCCCTTCACAACAAGGGACTCGTTGCCAACGGCCTTTCCCGTGGCCTCCTTGACCTTGCCCTTGGCGGTCTCCGCGGTGTGCTTGACCTTCTTGCCCGCGCTCATCCTGTCCTCGTTCCTCCAGGAGTCAATGGCTAGCTTCACTTTTGCCCTATTTGCCGTTATTCACACCTCGCCGTGGCGGGCATGTCGCGGCGGCATGTCGCCAGCCGGAGGGACCGAAGGCGCCGGGCGGGGAGCGCACCGACTCGGAGTCACGGCGCCCTCACTCCTCGTCCTCCTCCTCGTAGCCCGCTTCGTCGTCCTCGTCGTCGTAGCGCGCTTCGTCGTCCTCGTCGTCGGCGCCGCCCCGGTCGCCGTCCTCCCCCTCCTCGGTATCCACCTCGTCCTCGTCCTCGTCCTCCTCGTCCTCGTCCTCCCCGTCCTCGTCCTCCCCGTCCTCGTACTCGTATTCGTCCTCGGCCCCCTCGTCGTCCTCCCCGTCCTCGGGTTCCTCTTCGTCGTACTGCTCCTCGGGTTCGCCCTCGTCCTCGTACTCCTCCGATTCCTGGTCGTTCTCGGCGGCTTCCTCCTCCATGGCCTCCTCGTGGGTGCGCACGACCTCGCCGTCGCGAATCTCGCCACGCCACCCCTCGGCCTCATCGTTGGTGAGGGAGACGTGCCGCTGGAAGTTCTTGAAGTCCAGACGCAGACGGCGGCCTTGGGCGCGCCAGATGTTCCCGGTCTTCTCGAAGAACCCCGCAGGGTAGTACTCGACCACCAGCACGATGCGCGTCAGGTTCGGAGTGATCTCGTGGAAACTGACGGCCCCGCGGGTACTGCCCTTGGCGCCCTGTGAGGCCCACACGATGCGCTCGTCGGGGATCTGCTCCTGGACGGTCGCCTTGAAGCTGCGCTTCGAGGGGCCGACCTTGACCTTCCAATCGGTGGTCACCTCGTCGCCCTGTGAGACGTCCTGCACCCCCTTGGCGAAGCCGGCGAAATCCTCGTACTTGGTCCAGTGGTCGTAGGCGGTGCGCACGGGCACGCCGACGTCGAGTGTCTCGACGATGTTCATGACCTTCTTGCCGGCCTTCCGGCCGGCCTTGCCGCCGCCGAAGGCTCCCTTGACCTTCTCGACGACGTTGTCCTTCATGCTCTTCGCCTTCTCGGCGAGGAACGCCTTCACCGGTGACTCGCCCTGCAGGACGCGCGCGCCCGTTTTGGGCAGGACGCCGCCGTTCTGGGCCACTTCCCCCAGCTGACCCGTCACATCGGCGACCTTGTCGCCGGCCTTTCCGACCAGGTTCTCCAGCTGGGCGCCGAGGTAGTGGACGACTTCCTCCTTCAGCCGGTCGACGCCCGATGTCCCAGGGGCTTCCTGTTCCGTCTTGGCCATGACCTACCTCCGCCGGGTGGACCGCGCGGATGTCGTGGCTGCGGTCTTCTTCGCTGCGGTCTTCTTCGCGGGCGCGGCCGTCTTCTTGCCCGTGGACTTGGCGGCGGCCGACTTGGACGGAGTCGAGCGGGTCGACGAGCGCTTGGCCGGCGGAGCCGACTTGGCAGGTGCCTTCTTCGCCGCTGGGGCCTTCTTCGCCGCTGGGGCCTTCTTCTTCGCCGGGGCGGCGGCCTTCTTGGCAGGCTTGCGCGCGGACGCGGACTTCGACGCCGGTTCGGGGGTTGTCCGCGAAGAGCGGGACCGCGACGCGCGCTCGCGGCGGGGCCGCGGCTTCTCGGCTGCGGGCTCCTCCTCCGGCTCTTCCTCCGGCTCTTCCTCCGGCTCTTCCTCGGGCTCCTCCTCGGGCTCCTCCTCGGGCTCCTCCGGTTCCTCGTCTTCCGGCTCCTCGTCTTCGGGTTCCTGCTCCTCCTCCGGCTCCTCCTGCTCCTCCTGCTCGTCGTACGGCTCCTCCTCCGGCTCCTCCTCGTCGTACGGCTCTTCCTCCGGCTCCTCCTCCGGCTCCTCCTCCTTCGGCTTGCCCACGTTCAGGGTGCGCTCCCGCAGGGAGTCCGCGAGATCCCCGAGGCGACGGTTGGCCGCGGCTGCCACCGCGTGCTTGCCGGCGTCGAGCAGTTCTCCCCGGACCTGCTCGTTCAGCTCCGCGACCTGCGGCACCTCGCCGAGCCGCCGCAGCCCCTCAGTGGCGAGCCGACGCGGATCGAGCCCGAACCGCCTGCCCGCGAGGTACGTCGCGGCGGCGAATGCGAGCCGCCCCTTCTTCGCGCGGCCGAGCACGTACCCGCCCGCGACCGCCGCCGCGAGAGCGACTTTGGTGGTGTCCTTCATGGGGTCGTCCTTTCCGGCACTCGCTCGCTCCGTGGACCGGTGCGACGCGAGCGGCCTGCGCCATGCCCCTGGCCTGCCCGGGGTGCTGGGAGGCCCTGCATCGGCGGGACCGGGCGTACGGGCGGGGCGGCCGATGCCGGCGGCACGCATGGCACCCGCCCGGGTCGTGCAGCACCAAGCGGCCGAGAACGCGGCCCTCTGACCGTGCCAGCACTCCGTACTTCCAGTCTGGCCAGAGCGGCAGGCATGCGCCACGTGGGCAGCGACCGTTTCCGTCAGGGTCACCGGCCGGCGTCAGCCGACCGGGCCGTCGCGGTCCTCTCTCTCAACGGACGTACGGGCCGGGGCCCCGCACCGCGGCCGCCGCAGGCAGGACGAGAACGGCTGTCACCGGAATCCGGGAGGAATGCCGTCTATCATGGAATGGCTGTCGGCGGACGCACACCGGTATCCCGCAGCGCGTCGCCTCCGATCCCGGAGAAGAACATGGCCCCAGACAAGAGGGCGGACGGCGTCAGGCCCAGACGGCCTGCCCGTACGGATCCGACCTCTGCCCGCCCCAGCGGTACCAGGACACGGCGGGCGGCGAGCGACGATCAGGACGCGGGACGCCCCCCTCGGCGCCGGGTCTCCGCGGCTCAGGCGATGCGCGCCGCCGCCGAACAACTCGCGGAACTCCTGGGGCGTGTACCCGAGTCCGTGTCGGCGCTCAAGCCCTCCGAGGACGGGTGGCGGGCCGACGTGGAGGTGGTGGAACTGGAACGCATCCCCGAGACGACCAGCGTGATGGCCAGCTACCGGGTGTCGCTCGACGAGGAGGGCGAACTGCTGGCGTACGAGCGGATCCGCCGCTACACCCGCGGACAGATCGACCGCCGTACCTGAGAGCCCGCCACCCGCGACGGAGCGGAACCATCCGCCCCCACCGCGACGGCGGGCCGGCGAAGGGAGGCACCTGTGACTGTGGTGCCGCAAAGCTCAGCCGGTGTTTCCCGCAGCGGGAGCACCGGGAACCTCTACGACATTCTCGAACTGATCCTCGACCGCGGGCTGGTCATCGACGTCTTCGTCCGGGTCTCCCTGGTCGGCATCGAGATCCTCAAGATCGATATCCGGATCGTCGTCGCCAGCGTGGACACCTACCTCCGGTTCGCCGAGGCGTGCAACCGCCTTGACCTGGAATCCGGGCGCAAGGCACCGGCACAGCTCACCGACATCGTCGGGAAGGTGACCGAGGGCGGAGCACACGGCAAGAGCAAGGGGGCGATCGGCGGCGCCGTCGAAGCCGTCACCGACTCCCTCCACCTGGGGCGCGACAAGGACGAGGAGGAAGAGGAAGCCGAACCGAAGCGCGCGAGGCCCACCCGCCGGCCCACCAGGCGACGGGAGGAATGACGTGACCCTCTACGTCTACTCCATCACCGCCGCCACCCACCCCCGCAACCTCGACGGCCTGGCGGGGGTCGGCGAAACCCCGACCGAACTACGGACCGTGTGCGTGGACGCACTCTGCGCCGTCGTGAGCGAAGCCCCCGAGGGCCTGCGGCCCAAGCGACGCGACCTGATGGCACACCAGGCCGTCCAGGAGCGCCTGATGACCACCGGCACCGTCCTGCCCCTGCGTTTCGGCTTCACCGCCCCCGACGACGACGCCGTGCGCCGCGTCCTCCAGGAGCGCCGGGAGGAGTACACCCAGCGCCTGGCGGCGTTGGAAGGCTGCGCCGAGTACCACCTGAAAGCGGCCATCGAGGAGGACGTGCTGCTGCGTCAGATCCTCCAGGAGTCACCCGAGGCCACGCGTCTCAACGACGACATCAAGGCCGGCGGGGGCCCGGACCTCTCGTTGGCGCTCGGCGAACTCGTCGCCCAGGAAGTCCTCGCCCGGCACCAGGCGCTTGCCTCCGGAATCATCGAGGCGCTGCGCCCCCACACCCGCCAGGAGAGGATCTCCGAGCCCACCGGGGACGACTTCCTCAACATCTCCTTCCTGGTGGACGAGGAACACCAGGAGCTGTTCCTCGCCGCGGAGAAGGGGCTCACCCACGAGCTGGGCCAGGACTTCGACTTCCGCCTGTACGGCCCGCTGCCCGCCTACAGTTTCGTCTAGCGGAGGCACCCCGTGGGCCTGTTCACCCAGATCCTGACACTCCCGCTCGCACCGGTGCGCGGCACCGTGTGGGTGCTGGAACGCGTCGTCGAGGCCGCGGAGGACGAGTACTACGACCCTGCGCCCGTCGAACGGGAACTCGCCGCACTGGAGAAGGCTCTCCTGGCGGGAGACATCGACGAGGAGGCCTTCGACCGCCGCGAGGACGAACTCCTCGACCGCCTGGACGAGATCAGGGCTCGCAGACAGCCCGAGGACGACGCGTGAACCCGCCCGCACGCACCCGGCAGCGAATCGAGGTCGAGCCGTGACAGACCCCATTGCCAACCGCCTCGGCTCTCTCCCCTCCAGATCCGCGCCGCCCTACGGCCAGTCCTCCGCCAGCCTCGCCGACATCCTGGAACGCGTCCTCGACAAGGGCATCGTCATCGCGGGCGACATCCAGATCAACCTCCTCGACATCGAACTGCTCACCATCAAGTTGCGCCTGCTGATCGCCTCGGTGGACAAGGCCAAGGAGATGGGCATCGACTGGTGGGAGCACGACCCCTCGCTGTCCTCCGGGGCGGACAGCGGCCCCTCGCTGGAAGAGGAGAACCGGCTCCTGCGCGAGCAGATCGAGGAGAACCGGCGTCTGCGCGAGCAGATCAACGCCCTGCGCGCCGACCCGGACGCCCTGCCACCCGCCGACGAACGGGCCGAGAGCCACGACCGAAGCCGCCCCGCCGCCCGCCCGAAGCGGGCCGCGCCCAGGACCCCCAGCACCACCCGGGGTGAGCCGTGACCCCCGAGCGGCTCGCCTACGCCTACGCCGTCGTACGGCCCGCCGCCGGCCTGCAGCGGACCGTGGAAGGCCTGGCCGGCGTCGTGGGCGCTCCGGTCCACCTGGTGTCCGACACGCGTGGCGGGGACGTCGTGGCAGCCGTGAGCACCGTGCCCGGTGAAGACTTCGACGAGGCCGCCCTGCCCCGTCACCTGGAGGACCTGGCATGGCTGGACGCGCTTGCCCGCTCCCACCACGGCGTCGTCGAGGCGATCTCGGCGTGCACCACTGTCCTTCCACTACGCCTGGCGACGGTGTACCTCGACGACGACCGGGTGCGGACCATGCTCGACGACGGGCTGGAGGTCTTCGTGGACCGGTTGTCCCGCCTGACCGGGTACGTGGAATGGGGTGTGAAGCTGTACATCGACGCCCCACCCACCCCACCGCCGGCACCGCCGCCCGGGCCCGATCTCGGCCCCGGACGTGCCTACCTGCGCCGGCGCAGGGCCGACCGGGACGCACAGCAGGACGTCCTCCGGGTGGCCGAGCGCGGGGCCGAGCTGATCGAGGCAGCAGCCCTGGCCCACGCCGTGGACCGTGTCCGGCACCGGCCGCAGGAGGGCGAGCTGGCCATCGAACCAGGCGTCAACGTCCTCAACGACGCCTACCTCGTACCGCTGGACCACGGCGAGGCGTTCCGCGACGACGTGCTGCGCTCGGCCGCCGCCCTGCCCGGGGTCCGCGTCGTCGTCACCGGGCCGTGGGCGCCCTACTCCTTCGCCGCCCCCGGCCTCCCGGAAGAGGCCACGCCATGAACGACCCCGATGGCGCGGCCCCCGGACCGCGGCCGTCGGCCGTGCCGCAGCGCCAGACAGCCCTGATCGACCTGCTGGACCGGCTGCTCAGCGGAGGCGTGGTCCTCACCGGCGATGTCATCCTGTCGATCGCGGACGTCGACCTCGTCCGGATCTCCCTGCGGGCGCTCATCCTGTCCGTCAGCGAACAGAACCCAGCTCCCCGCATGATCGGCCGCCCCCGCGCAGGGAACAGCCATGACCGGTGACGCGCCCCGGCCTCGCGGCCGGTTCGACGAGGTGGCCGAAGCGGCCGCCCGCGCCCTCCGCCTCCTGCCCGCGACATCCCACGACAGACCGCCGCCGGCCCACGGCACACCGGGGCGGCCACTCAGGATCTCCACCGACCCGGAAGGGGTCGAACGGGACCTGATGAAACTCGTCCTCACCATCGTCGAACTCCTGCGCCAGCTCATGGAGCGTCAGGCCATCCACCGCGTCGAGACCGGCGACCTCAGCGAGGAACAGGAGGAGGCACTCGGAGCGACCCTGATGGCCCTCCACGACCGCATGAGCGAGCTCTGCGCCCGGTACGGCCTGACCATGGACGACCTCAACCTGGACCTCGGCCCGCTGGGGACGCTGCTGCCGCCCTCCGACCACGGCGGGTCCGACAACTGATCGTCTTGCGGGTTCGCACACGCGGGTAGGACATCGGCCCCGGATGAATGGCCGGCGGCGTTGCGGACAGACACGCGCGCCGTATGGCATCCCTGTTCAATCAATCGAACCGGGGCGACGGGGGGCGGTGTGTGGCTGCCTCGGTCTGCCCGCGGTCAGCGGAAGATCGCGTCGGCGGCCTTCTTGAGTGCGCCCGGCTGCTCAGGTCGGCGGGGCGCTGTGGCGCGGGCCTCCAGCATGCGGGCCCCGATCTCCTGGAGCTCTGTGCGGCCCAGGGCGTCGCGAACCTTCGGGAACCAGTCGCTCTCCTCCTCCTGGATGTGGTGGCCGACGGCCTCGATGAGCACGGTCGTCTTCGCGTCGAAGCGCTCGTCGTCGGGGCCCATCACGTCGAGTTCGGCGCACAACAGGTCGGCGACGTGGTGCTCCTCGTAGGACTCCAGGATGTCCCGCTCAAGGGCGGGGACGAGTTCGCGGACCGCGGGGTACATGACCTCGTTCTCGATGAAGGTGTGGACCGTCAGCGCCTCCACGATCCTACTCACGAGGTCGGCCTTGACCTCCGTGGCACCCTCGTCCGCGCCTTCGAACGCCCGGAAAAGGCGGCGCACCTCCTTGTGGTCCTCCTTCAGCAGAACAATGGCATCGGTAGACATGAGTTCCTCCGTTGCGCTAGGCACACCTCTGCGCCTTCCCGGCAAGCTCGGACGCACACGTACGGCGCCGTGGCGGCGCAGGCGCCCGCCGGTACGAGCGCCGAAGGACCGTCCCGCTCCACCATCAGTCCTCACTCACCGGATCGGTTGGCATGTCGCTGCCTGCACGGTCAGGACGGCAGGGTGACCAACTGGGCGTGGTGGAAGCGTCCCAGATCCGCTTGGTGCGCTGCAGGCGGGCCCAGTTCTCCTTGTTATCACGGGGTCGACGCTTCTTCCCAGCTCAGGGGCATGATCAACCATTCGGGGTCAGCAAAAGGTCAGCAAGACTCCGGAGGTCGGCCATCATGGCAACCACAGGTCTCATCCGCGGCATGGGCAGCTTCTTCAAAGAATGCGAGCACCCGGAGCCCCGCTGGAGCAGGTGTTCGCACGACTACAAGATCAGGTATCGCAACGCGTCGGGGCAGCAGACCGAAGAGTCGGGTTTCGCCAACCAGGATCTGGCGAAGGCCAGGCTCGCCGAGGTCTATCACGCCCGCAAGAACTCCCCGATGAGCCTGCACAAGGCCGAGCGCATCAGGAAGTACGGGAGCATGCAGTTCTCGGCCTACGCCGCCGAGTGGCTGAGGGGCCGGCGCCACCAGAGCCCGACCTCGCTGCGGAACACCGACTCCATCCTCAGGAACCACCTCCTGCCGGCCTTGGGCAGCCGCCGCATGACCACCTTCGACCACAAGGTCGTGGAAGCCGTCATCACGGATATGGAGCGGAACGGCACCGGTCTGGCCGCTCAGAAGAACGCTTTGTCCGACTGAAGACGATCCTGTTGGACGCACACCGACTCGGCCTCTATGCGGACAGCCCGCTGGAGGGAGTACAGCCCCCTCAGTACGCTGCGGAGCGAGCGGTGATCCCCACCCTCGCCCAGTTGAACGGGATCCGGACCGCCGGCGACGACACCTTCCGCCCGGTCGCGGAACTCATGAGCGGTTGCGGTCTGCGGAACGGCGAGGCCTACGCCGTCAACGTCAACAACATCGTCGCGGACGACGTCTACCGCGTCGGCGAGCAGGTCAACCAGGCCACCAAGAGCTACGCGCGCCTGAAGCACCGCAAGGCCGGTGAGTACCGCGACGTGCCGCTACCGGCGCGCACCAAACACGCGATCCAGTCGTACGCAAACACCTACGGGACCATGGACGGCTATCTGCTTCGCAATCCCAAGGACATCACGCTGGCCATGCCGCACCACATCATCAACGGGCAGTGGCAGAGGCTCAAGAACTCCGGGCAGGTCGACATCCCCGATGGCATGGTCCTCTACGGCCTACGCCACTTCTTCGCGTCGAACTGCCTGAGCAACGGCATACCGATCACCGATGTCGCGGAGTGGATGGGCCATCGCGACGTCAAGATCACGTTCAAGCACTACCGCCACCTCATGCCCGGCTCGATCAGCCGCGCCGCGGAGGTCCTCGACCTCGGTCTGACTTCCTGAAGGTGTGGGGGGGGGGGCCCCAGTGGGGGGGCCCCCCCCCCACCACCTTTTTTTTTTAGGGCCCCCCCCAAATGATGGTTTACCCACGC
>NZ_JBSGXP010000025.1:26494-69512 GCF_053610105.1 Kitasatospora sp. NPDC054939
AACCACCCCCCCCCCCCCCCGCCGGGCCTCCCCCGCCCGGGGGGGGCGCCCCCCCCCGGGGTTTTTTATCTGCGTGGGGGGGGGGGGGCCCCCGGGGGGGCCCCCCCCCCCCGCGCAACCTCTTGTTTCTATGCGGCCCGCACCTTCTGCTGCTTGACCCAGGCCTGGACCTCCGACACCTTGAACTGCAACTTGGCGTTCCTCCCGCACCCGAACTTGTAGGGCACGAGCCCGAGCCGTGGAGCGTCACGGTAGACCCAGGCCAGGGACATGTTCAGGTAGACCGCGGTCTCCTTGGCGCTCATGAACTGCTCCGACACTACTCTCCTCCTGCATGACCAAACCGAAGTTCGCGGAACACGAATATCGAGGGAGAGAGATGATTTAGCCGCGCCGTCACCCGGTGGTACAGGATGCCAAGAGACCCCATTCCGCGGGCGTTGTCAGCGACCTACCAATCCAACGGACTTCCGCACGTTCCTCCTATGCGGCGGGGGACCACTCCCGCGCGAGCGGCGAATCGCCGCAACCAGCACTCACCCTGGGCCTGACAACCGGCCCCTCGCCGGCTGCCGAAGGACGGTCACCACCGGGACGGGGCGGGCCGGAGAAGACGGTCACCCCGCCGCCCACCCCCGATAAGCGATCTTGCTCCAAGCCAGTTATTAAGCCCAGACCTGCGGAACCTGCCGAGAGCCCTCCCGTCGGCAGGAGAGCCCGGTGGACCCGCCCGGTCCCGGCGCTAGGGTGGCCCCATGGCGGACGTCCCGACGACAGCGGCACCCTCGATCGAGGCGCTGGACACCGTGGTCGGGCGCGCCTGCGAACAACCCACCGGCGCCTCCCGGGCGAAGCAACTGCGCTGGGTCGCCGGCGAACTGCGCACCGCCCTGGAACGGGACGCGATCCCGCCCACGGCTGCCAGCTCACTCACCGCACTCCTCGCGCCGGAAACCCTCGCCGCCTACCTCACCGCCGCCGAGCAGGGCCTCCTACGACGCAAACCCACTACACACCCGGACCGGGCCTCGCCCGCATCCATGCGCATCCGGGAGGACTGCCTGCGCATCCTCGGTACCCGGGCCGGCATCACCGTCACCCTCCCGGAGCGAGACCTGCCGCAGACCGCGCTCCGGCCCGTCGTCACCGCCCGCCCGCGCAGCATCCTCCTCGGCCACCTGGAACACACGACCCACCCCGGCCGCTCCGCATCCCGCAGCCGAATCCTCGCGATCATCGGCACCGTACTGGACACCGGCTGCCGGGCCGGCGAACTCTGCGCCCTGCGCACGGACGACGTCGACCTGCGCTCCGGAACCATCCGTCTCACCCGCCTCCCCCAGCACCGAAACCCGCACACCACACCCGCCACCGAGACGATCGCCCTGTCCGGCCCCACCCGGGCCGCGATACGCCACTGGCTCACCATCCGCGGCCACCTCGTTGTACGCGACACCACCAAGCACCCAGGTCCGGGCAACGAGACCACCGACGCCCTGTGGGTGAGCATCGCCCCCAGCGGGCACCCCCGCCCCGGCCTTCCCCTGCACTTCCGCGGCCTGGCCCGCGCCTACGCCCGCGCGACCCACAACCTCAACACCGACATGGCCGCAGAACCTGGCTGGCAACCCCTGCCCCGACGCATGGAACAACTACGCCGCGCCATCGAACTCGAACCAGCCGACCTCGACGATCCGACCGTCCTCCGCCGGCCCGTCACCCCCGGCTCAGGACCGGCGTAGCCGCTACACCCGTCCCGACCGGGCTGTACGGCCGAGTGGTGCGTCGGAGGTGACGGCCGGACCGTACTCGGCTCTCCTCCAGGAGCAGGTGGAGGCAGTGCGACCGACGCCCTTTGCAGGCCCGACAGGGCCCGCGCGCCGGTTTGCAAGCCCTCCCGGGCTAATCACGGCGCGCCTGCCGCGTGCCTTACCACCCAAGTCCACCCCGGTTGCACGCCCTCCTGGGCTGATCGCGGCGTGGTGTCGAGGACCCCTCAGGCGTGTTCGCATCGAGTGGGCGGTGCCCGTCCCAAAGTCGGCCTGAGAGCCCACGACGGCAGAGAGGATCACCATAAAGCCGTACTCCTGGGCTCCAAGTTGACCGTGATCCTCAGCAGCTTCTTGCGCTGAGGATCACGGTCAACCCGGGTCAGCCGATTCCATCAGCAGCGTCCAGAACCTGCCCGGCGGAGCAGTGCACATCTGCGTGGCAGCGCCAGCGTTTACGGAACCTGGCGCACATTGGGAGCAACCCCCCGCAAGCGCGGGGCCGACCGCCGGACTGGCTCTGACGATCACAGGGAGGTCGATACGTATGGCGCTCACACACTGGGGGTTCATCTACACGGCGGACGGCAGCGCGGCAGGTGGCGATGTCAGCGTCGTGGACACGGGTACGTGCCGCAGTGTGTTCGTCGGGGTGGAGAAGCCCGAGGAGGGCATCGAGGCCGCGCGCCGCCTGGTGGGCGAGGGCGTGCAGCTGATTGAACTGTGCGGGGGGTTCGGGCCGGTATGGGCCGGGCGTGTGATCGAGGCGATCAACGGCGCAGTTCCCGTGGGCGCGGTTGGCTACGGACCCGAAGCGGTCGATCAGGTGCACGCGATCTTCTCGTGACGGGTGCCGGCTCCTTCACTCCGACAGGGACCGGAGCCAGAGCCGAATGGCTGCGACGGTGACGGTGCCGTGAGAGATGTAGGCCCTCCTGTCGTATCTCGTCGCGACCGCCCGGGAGTTCTTGAGCGCGTTGATGGTGCGTTCCACTTCGTTCCTGCGCGTGTAGATCGTCGTGTCGAAGCCGGTGGGCCGGCCGCCCCTGCTGCCGCGGCGCTGGCGGTTGGCCCGCTGGTTCTTCGGTTCGGGGATGGTGTGCTTGATCTGGCGTCGGCGCAGGTAGCGGCGGTTCCACCGGGATGAATACGCCTTGTCGCCGCCGAGATGATCGGGCCGGGTCCGGGGGCGCCCACCGTCCGGGCGGGCGACACGGACACGCTCCATCACGGGAACGAGCTGCGGTGCGCCGCCCCACTGACCCGGCGTGATGAGGAAGGCGAGAGGCCGGCAACCCCCTCACCAAGCAGATGAATCTTGCAGGTCAGCCCGCCCCGGGAGCGTCCGAGCCCTCATCGGGGCGGTGCTGCCGGGGCGTCCGTCTTCCCGGAACCCGGGGTGGATTCTTGCGTGCTCCGGCAGCGTTCTGGTGAGCGCGGCAGGACGTTGAATCCACGCTCACCATCGACCAGTCGATTCAGCCGTCGCGTCCGCGTCGGCCAGGACGGCCTTGAAGATCCTGTCCCACATGCCGTCCGCAGACCAGCGCCTGTGCCGCTCGTACACAGTCTTCCACTTGCCGAAACCCGCAGGCTGATCCCGCCACGGCACCCCGGTGCGCTGTCGGAAGAGAATCCCGTTGATCACCCTGCGATGACTCTCCCAACGCCCGCCCCGCTGCCCGCACTTCGGCAGATGCCGCTTCAGCCGCAACCATTTCTCATTCGCGAGATCTCCCCACCCCATGGACATGCCAACGACTTGAACCCGGGACAGGTCACATGATCCGTCGGACGGGCCTCGGCGGCCTGCCGGTACAGGGCTTCGGCACGCTCCCGATCCCCGGCCCCCTCCCGCTTCTTGGCGAGACTGTGCAGAGCGTCCGGGAAGCCTGCATCGGCGACCAGCCGGGCCAGGTGCTCGGCGCCCTCCAAGTCCCCGCTCTCCTCCCGAACCTGGGCAAGCATGTACAGGGTGTGAGGGCCTGCGTCGGCGGCCAGCGGGGCCAGGTGCTCGGCGCCCTCCAGGTCCCCGGCCTCCTCGCGCCTCATCGCAAGGCGGTCCAGGACGTTGGGGTTGCCGATCTCGGCGGCTCGCCAGGCGAAGGTTTCGGCTCCTCTGAGGTCCCCGGTGTCCTCCCGCAGCTCGGCGAGGAGGTGGAGGGCATCGTGGCTGCCTGCGTCAGCGGCCTGCCGGTACAGCCTCTCGGTGCCCGTACGGTCCCCGGCCTCCTCCCGCGCCTGGGCCAGCTCGTACAACGCGCCAGGGTGGCCGGCTCCGGCGGCCTGCCGGACCAGACTATGCGCGCCTTCCCCGTCCCCGGCCCGCTCCCGCATGTCGGCCAGGTCGTTCAGGGCCTCGTGGTGGCCGGCGTCGAAAGCCCGCCGGTACAAGGCTTCGGCGCCGTCCCGGTCACCGGCCTCTTCCCGCACCCTGGCGAGGTCGTACAGGGCGTCGGGGTGCCCGGTGTCGGCGGCGCGGTGGAGGAGGTGATGGGCCCATTGGAGGCGGTGCCTGGCCCGGGCGGCGCGGGCGAGGCAGTGGACGTCGTCGGGGGCGGGGTGGGTGTGGGCGGCGTGCCAGAAGGACGCGGGCGGGCACAGGAGTCGGCGGGTTTCACGGCCGTGCTGTTCGAGGGAGTCGGCGAGCCTGAACACCGGCCCCACCGCCCCTGCTGCTGTCGTTGCTGCGGAAGTGTCGGGTGGGGTACCGGGCGGGCGGAGCCGGGGGCGGGGTGCGGCGCGGCGCAGGGGGGCTGGCGGCCGTGGACTGGGCGGGCGAGTTCGGCGAACGCCTGCGCGGCCCAGTCGTCGGTGAGCCCCTCGTGCTCGTGGTCGGTGAGGTAGTCGGCGGCGGCGTCGATGAGGAAGGCCTGCGGAAGGTGCAGGCCGGTACCGAGACGGCGTGCATCCTTCGCCGCCTGGAGTACGGCCCGCGCCGCGGGTGAGGCCTGCTCGAAGCGCACCAGCAACTCGGGCGCGCCGGCGAGGTCCTGCGTCACCCGCCCATCCGCACCGGCGCGCGTCAGTGCATCGGCGAGCAACTGGTCCCCCCGGCCTGCCAGGACGGCCGCGGCAGCAAGCGCGGCAGCGTCGAACACCTCTGCCACCGCGACCCGTCCGACCGCTGAGCAACGCCCGCACCCGGCTGTGCGGATCCGCACCATGCGGGGCGGGCAACGCTGCATACTCGCGCGCGTACTCCGGCCACAACGTCCCCGTTGTGTTCTTCGCGGTCCTGCAAGGGGGCCGCTGGCCTCCGGGCCCGGCATGGCTGTGTCCCCCTGTCGAAGGCATGACCTGGGGGGTGGTGTCACCGGGCCCGGAAGGTGCCGTCGGAGACGCTGATGAGAGGTCCGGCCACCATCCGGTCCGGCGCAATGCCGGACAGCTCCAGGGCGGCCGGTCTGTATAGCGTGGATGCGCGCGTACGACACCGATGCCGAGGCCGGCACCGTCAACACCCTGGGAAGGGCGCGATGTTCGACACCGTAGACGTGGGCGTGTTCCTCGGCCTGGACGTCGGCAAGAGTGCCCATCACGGCCACGGGCTCACCCCGGCCGCCCTTCTGTTCGAGCCACGACGACAACCTCCAGCCCCGTGCCGCCCACTGCAGTCGCAGAGGCAGCCCGGACCTCCACCCCACCACAGGACGGCTCTCGCGGACAGGGCCCATCGGCCCACCCGGCGGTCCACTCCCACACGACGCCGACACCATGCTCTTGTTCTGTGATCAGTCCGGGAGGCGGACGGCGAGTGCGGGCTTGATCCGGGCTGCGCTGCGGGCGGGGCCGAGGGCAGCCAGCAGGGAGGTGGCCAGGGTGGCACCGGCCAGGGTCGCGATGGAACCCCATTCGATCGGGAAGCCGCCTTCGAGGCCGGCGAAGGCCGAGCTCTTCAAGTACATCAGCCAGGTGGTGAGCACACCCAGCAGACTGCCGAGCAGAACGCCCTCGAGCGCGATGAACCCGCTCTCCCACAGGAACGATCGCTCGACGGTACGGGCCTGGCAGCCCAGCGCGCGCAGCACCCCGATGGTGCGCCTGCGCTCCCGGACCGCACGGACCATGACCACACCGAGCCCGGTGATACCGATCCCCAAGCCGAGCGCGAGGAAACCCTGCATCAGCCGGAAGAACGCCGTGTTGGCTGCGAACAGGCGGTGCACGTCGGAGGCGATCGGGGTGGCGACGAGACTTGCCGACAGATGAGAGCCCTGGAGACGCCCGGCCAGTTCCTCCGGCGAGGTGCCCTGGCCGGTGCGCACGAGGGCGCTCGCGGTCCGGGCCTGCGTGCCGAACTGCCCGGTGACACTCGCCGAGCCCTCCACCAGCGGGTAGACGGTGGCGCTGCTGCTGTTGGCGGGGTAGAACGCCAGGCCGCTGTTGAGGACTCCGGCGATGATCTTCTGTTCGCTGCGACCGCTCACGGGGTCGGTCAGGGTCAGGGCGTCACCGGGGGCGTAGAACTTGCCGGCGGGTCCACCGGTGTGGCCGAAGAAGTTGTCCACCACCACGTACTCGGGGTGCGTGGCGAGCGCGGTCCATACGGCGGGATCGTCCGGCAGGCCGGGCAGCCGGTCGCGGAAGGTGATGCCGGTGACCGCGCCGTCGGGAACGCCGATCACGGCCGTCTCCAGCGGTTTCGTGGTGCGGTGACCGGGGTCGGTGGACTGGCCGCGTGCGTTGAGCAGCGGGGTGACGCCGGTGACCTGTCCCGCATAGGCGGTGGAGCCGAGGTCGGCGAGCGGGTCGGCACCGGCTGCCTGGGGGTTGTAGTCGAGCCGCAGGGTGTAGCCGGCGGTGGCGTCGGCGACGGCACGATCGACGCTGGCGTTCATGACCCCGGAGATCTGTGTGAGCAGGACCAGGACGAGGGTGATCAGGGTGTACATCACCAGGGTCGATCCCGTACGGAAGCGCTTGGCCAGCGGATAGGCGGCGGCCAGCCGCGCGGCGAGGCCCTGCTGGGTGGGCCGGTCCATCAGGCGGCGCACCGGCCGTACCAGCGACCGCTGGTTCTCACTGACGAGGACGACGGCGGAGAACGCTGCGAGGCTGCCGAGGATGACGTACACCGCCATCGACGGGGAGTCGAACACGCGGGGCCGCACGACGCTGGCGGCCAGCGTCCACAGCAGGACGAACCCGGCCGCGAGGCTGTCCGCCGCCCTGCGCGGCATCACCCGGCGCGCGGCGGGCACGGCGAGGACGACCGCGAGGGCCGGAAGCAGGTAGGTCTGCTCGGCCTGGCTGCGGGCGATCGCGGGAACGGCGGCCACCACGCAGAGCGCGCTGAGCGCCGTGGAGACGGCCAGCAGCCTGCGGCGCGTCCGGCGCCCGGTGTCGGCGGGGAGGTCACGAACGGCGGCGATGATGTTGAAGCGGCTGATTCGGAAGCTGGTGGCCGCGATCGCGGCCAGCGCGATCACCAGGCCGAGGGCGGCGCCGTTGAGCAGGCTGGTGGGGGTGGCCGCGAAGGTGATGTCCAGGCCGCTGCCGTCCGCTGACCAGCTCTTGAAGATCTGGGCCGCGACCACGGCCACGCCCCAGCCGACGCCGAGGCCGATCGCCACTCCGGGCAGCGTCGCGGCCAGCGCGTACACCGCACCTTCCAAGGAGAAGGAGCCGACCAGCCGGGAGCGCTTGAGGCCGACCGCGCGGAGCATGCCCAGTTGTGCCTTCCGCTCCTCGGCGAGCATCACGAAGATGTTCACCAGCAGCAGCGCCCCAGCGATGATGCTGAAGCTGCCGATCATCAGGAACAGCGCACCGAGCGCGTCCCCGGTCTCCCGGGCCTGCTGGAGCACGGTGCGCTTGGGAGTGTCGACGGCGGCGGGGGCGTTGTCCGGGCCGAGCGCGCTGCGGATCTTCGCGGTGACGGTGTCGGTGAGCTTCTCGCCTGTCTCGACGCCGCCGCGGTTGGACACCATGGTCACCGTACGGGCCTGGCCACCGGCCGCGTCGAGCGCGCCCGGGGGAAGGAAGACGTTGCGGTTGACCCGGCCCCCGAGGCCCGTGCCGGCGAGGCCCTCCTGCG
Organism: Kitasatospora sp. NPDC054939; assembly: GCF_053610105.1. Taxonomy (NCBI): domain Bacteria; kingdom Bacillati; phylum Actinomycetota; class Actinomycetes; order Kitasatosporales; family Streptomycetaceae; genus Kitasatospora; species Kitasatospora sp. NPDC054939. The sequence continues at coordinate 34,304 of NZ_JBSGXP010000025.1, forward strand.
GGACGACCCGGGCCACGGTGTAGTCGACCGGATGGCCGTAGAGGTACACGGTGATGAGTTGGCCGGCGCCGACCCGGAGCGAGTGGGCGAGCGGTTCGTTGACCACGACCTGCCCGGGCGGGGGCACCGGACCGCTCAGTCCGGAATCGCCGCCGGCCGCGCCGAAGCGAGCGGCCGCGTCCATGTCCATCTGCCAGGCCAGCACCCGCGGTTCGGCGACCGGATGGGCATTGTGGGTGTTGACAGCGGCTGCCTGGGCGACTTGGGCGGTCAGCACCCCGTCGACGTCGGGATCTGCGGCGAGCGGCTGGAGGCGGGAGGCCAGGTCGCGACCGCCGGTGTCGGTGCTGACGATCCGCTCGTCGACCGGGCCGAGTGTGCGGTACGCCTCCTGGCGGACCGAGAAGTTCAAGGTGTCACCGACGACGAGAGCGCCGACGATGATCGCGGTGCCGAGTACGGAGCCGCCGATCACGAGGGCTGCCTCGGCACGCCGCCGCGCGACCTGGCGCAGCGCGAGGCGCCGAACGACCGGTTGCCGGGCAGCGACGAGCAGCAGCGTCAACAGGGCGATGCCCAGGATGCCGAGAAGCGGGAGAAGGAGGCCGGGGTACATCGGTCAGCCCACCAGTTCGGCCCTGGGTGCGCCCCCGGCCGGAGGTCGGGGGCGGGTGTCGGAGACCAGGCGGCCGTCACGCATCCGCACCAGGCGGGGCAGCCGGCGGCCGATCGCCTCGTCGTGGGTGACCAGCACGATGGTCTGGCCCTCGTCGCGGTTGAGCGCGGTCAGCAGGTCCATCACCTGGCCGGCCATGGCGCTGTCGAGGTTGCCGGTGGGCTCGTCCGCCCAGACGACGGCAGGCCGGGCGACCAGCGCCCTGGCGATGGTGACGCGCTGCTGCTCGCCACCGGACAGCTCGCTGGGACGGTGCCCCACCCGGTGCCCGAGTCCGACCCGCTCCAGCATCGCGGTGGCACGGGCGCGGGCCTCGCGCGGTGGCGTGCCGGTGAGCAGCAGCGGGAGTTCGACGTTCTCGACGGCGGTGAAGACCGGGATCAGGTTGAAGGCCTGGAAGACGAAGCCCATCGCGTGGGCCCGGTGCTCGGTGCGTGCGGCGTCCGACATGGCGAACAGGTCGCGGCCGTCCACCTCGACACGGCCGGCATCGATGTCGTCCAGGCCGGAGAGGCAGTTGAGGAGGGTGGTCTTGCCGGAGCCCGAGGGGCCCATCACCCCGACCAGCTCGCCCGGCTGCACCGTCAGGTCGAGGTCACGCAACGCCGTCACCTCGACGGATCCGGTCCGGTAGACCTTGCGGACTCCGGTGGCGGCCAGCAGCGGGTGCTGTCGGTCCTGCGTCCGGCTGTCCATGGCCGCCTCCTCGCGAACGGCGCGATGTCCCGATCTCCAGCCTCGCAGAAGGCTTCGGATCCTCCCAGGACCGATCGGCCCCTTCTGCGGGGGCCGGACGGGCGCTTCTCGCCGATGTCGCCTATGACCCGGGGCCTGGGCCCCAGGCGGGCTGCCACTGGGCCTGTATGGGTGGGGCGCCCGGTACGGAGACCCCCAGCGGGGGCCACTCACGATCGCTTCGCATGTCCGCCGCATGAGAGCTGCGCAGAGCGCACCGGCAGTCACCCTTCGCGGGTGGACGTCGCCGTCCTCGCGCTGTGCGCCCGGTCGGTGGCGGACACGACGCCGTCCACCGGCCGGCAGAGGCGGAGCACGATCGGTCCGATCGGCACGGCGGAGCACGGGGTCCGCAGGGTGCTGATGCTGGCGCGGGCGACCGGAGCGCCGCTGTTCAGCTCGGACGAGGCCGGTCCGGTACCGGCCTTCGCGGGCCAGGCAGCGATCGCCATGGAACTCGCCGAACGGCGCCGCGACGCCGAGCAGATCACCCTGCTGCAGGAACGCGACCGGATCGCCCGGGACCTCCACGACCTGGCCATCCAGCGGCTCTTCGCCACCGGGATGACCCTCCAGGGCGCAACCCGCTTCATCGACCACCCGGAAGCGAACGACCGGGTCCTGCGGGCCATCGACGACCTCGATGACACCGCCAGAACCATCCGGGCGACCATCTTCGGCCTGCGCCTGCGTGAAAGCGGCCCGACGACCACCGGCCTGCGCACCCGGGTGATCGACGCGATCGAACGGTTCTCCCGGAACTCGCGGCCCGGGCCGCCTCCTTCGGCGGCACGTTCACCACCGGCAACCGGCCCGAGGGCGGCACCCCACTGGAGTGGCGCGTCCCGCTGCCCGAACCCTAGTCGACGCAGGTTCGGCGGCCGAGCGGGCTGCCACGCTTCAGGCCGGCAGTGGGCTCGGCCCGGACCAAGGATCGGGTCCTGACGTTCCTCGGCTCCAACCGGTTCGAAGTCCTCCTCGATAGGCAAGGCCCGCGCGGCGGGAGAAGGAGCGCGGACACCCTTGGCCGCCGGGGCGGGGCGCGGCGGACGATGGAGTGAGTGGCAGGTCCCGATCCCGGGTCTGCCGTCCCGGCACGGCCACCGGAACCGGGCCGAGGAGACTGCGGGGAAGGAGCCGATGATGTCCACAGACGCTGACGGCATGGTCCGCACGCCGGCGTGGGTGGTGGAGCACCCGGGCCCGATCGCGTCGGCTCCGCTACGACGCGTGGAGCGAACAGTCCCGGAGCCCGGCCGTTGGGAGCTGCTGGTCGAGGTAGCGGCCTGTGGCGTGTGCCGGACGGACCTCCACCTCGCCGAGGGCGACCTCCCACCGCGCACGCCGCAGTGCACTCCCGGCCACGAGGCCGTGGGCCGCGTCGTCCGGTGCGGCCCGGACGTTCAGGGCTTCTCCCCCGGTGACCGGGTGGGCGTCCCGTGGCTGGCGGGTACCTGCGGCGGGTGCCGGTACTGCCGGGCCGGACGCGAGAACCTCTGCCCGAAGTCCCGGTACACGGGGTGGGACGTCCACGGCGGCTACGCCCGGTACACGGTGGCGGACGCGCGCTTTGCCTACCACCTGCCGGAGGGGCCGCCCGACGAGGACCTGGCACCGCTCCTGTGCGCCGGGATCATCGGCTACCGGGCCCTGGAGCGGGCCGAACTGCCTCCCGGCGGCCGGCTCGGAATCTACGGCTTCGGCGCCTCCGCCCACCTGACCGCACAGCTCGCCCTCGCCCGAGGCGCGACCGTGCACGTCCTGACGCGGGCCGAGGAAGCCCGTCGGCTGGCGCTGGAGCTGGGCGCCGCCTCGGCGAGGCGGGCCTACGAGGCCCCGCCGGAGCCGCTCGACGCGGCGATCCTCTTCGCTCCGGTCGGTGGCCTGGTACCGGTGGCCATGTCCGCCCTCGACCGGGGTGGCACGCTGGCGGTGGCCGGCATCCACCTCACCGACATCCCCGCGCTCGAGTACCAGCGCCACCTCTTCCAGGAGCGGACCCTGCGCAGCGTCACCGCGAACACCCGCGAGGACGGCCGCGCCTACCTGGCCGAGACCGCACTGAACCCTCCGACCGTCCACGTCCAGCGCTACGCGGCGGACCGGGCCGATCAGGCACTGGCCGACCTGGCAGCCGACCGGATCACCGGCGTCGCCGTCCTGTGCGCGGACTGACACCGCGCACGGGGGAATCCGGGTGCCTCCCAGTGGCGGGAGGTACCTCGGGAGCGACCCCGTCACGGTCCTTCCCCGGCCTGCGGTCAGGGCTACGCTCCCCTCGTCCGTACAGGCAGCAGCCGACGGCGGGCAGCGGGCGCCTTCACCCGGTCCCGTAGCCGCCCCCGCCGGGAGTCTCGATCACCAGGACGTCTCCTGTCGCAAGGTCGACGCGGTCGCAGCCCATCGAGCCCGGGGTGAGCCCGCCGATCTCGGCATGGTGCCCGCGAGACGCGACGAAGAAGAGGATCCGCCGGCCGTCAGTGTCGAACACCGGTGTCACCACCGTGATGTCGGGCAGGTGGGTACCGCCGTGGTACGGAGGCGTCACCGGGCTTCAACAGGTCCCCCCGGCGGCGAATCACGGCGATCGCGTCCGGGGGGGTGCCCAAGGCGGTCCCATTCCGGCGGACACCGGGTCGGGTCAGTGCGGGTGGCGGTGGGGCCCTTCGGGCTCGTCGGCGTGCGCCGCCAGGACGGCGGCCTGCAGGCGGCGCTCCACGCCGAGTTTCGCGAGCAGCCGCGAGACGTGGTTCTTCACCGTCTTCTCCGCGAGGTACAGCTCCTGCCCGATCTGTCGGTTGGTCATCCCCTCGCCGATCAGGGAGAGGATCTCCCGCTCGCGCGGGGTCAACTGGCCCAGGACTGCGTCGACGGGACTCTCCTCGTGGTGGCGAAGGCTCTCCATGACCTTGCGGGTGGTCGCGGGATCGAGCATGGACTGGCCTGCGGCCACCATCCGCACGGCGTTGACCAGATCGGCGCCTTTGACCTGCTTCAGCACGTATCCGGCGGCGCCTGCCATGATGGCGTCGAGCAGCGCGTCGTCGTCGTCGAACGACGTCAGCATCAAGCAGGCCAGTTCGGGCATCCGGTCTCGCAGCTCCCGGCAGACGGTGACCCCGTCGCCGTCCGGCAGCCGCACGTCGAGGACCGCGACGTCCGGGCGCAGCGCCGGGACACGGGCCAGCGCCTGCGCGCAGGTCGCCGCCTCGCCGACGACCTCGATGTCGGGCTCGGTGCCCAGGAGGTCGCACACGCCGCGCCGGACCACCTCGTGGTCGTCCAACAGGAACACCCGCACGGGCCGCTCCACCGCTCCAGTCTCAGTCGTGTCCATGACCACTCCCTCTGTGACCGCGCCGGCCATGCCACGATTCTCCGTGCACGGCGCCGGGCCCGCAGCAGTAGGTGCTCCGGGCCCGGGCGTCCGCCGCGGTGGTCAAGCGGGTTCTCTGAGCCGGACCTCGACACCGACGACGCCGGGGACCGAACCGACCAGCCGCTCCAGTACGGGCACCGAAACCTCGTCAGGGAGACTGCCGGCAAGTGTGATCCGGCCGTCCTCCGCCCGGACGTCGAGTTCGACAGGCCCGCCGGGTCCAATGGTGGCGGTGAGGTCGAACCGGACGCGGTCGGCGAGCTCCCGGTCGTCGCCGAGGTAGACCTTCAACAGGTCGCCGCGACTGACGACACCGACCAGGAAGTCCTCCTCGTCGACCACCGGCAGCCGCTTCAGATGCCCGCGGGCCATCGCCCGGGCGGCTTCGTTGAGCGGGCTCTGCGGATGGACGGTCACGGCCGGTACGGACATCATCCGACCGGCGGTCAGGGAGTCGGCCCGTTCTCCGTCCCGGTCCCGGGCTTCGAGCAGGTCGGCCTCGGACACCACACCGATTACCCTGCCGTCACCGGTCAGCACCGGGACCGCACTGACCTGCCAGCGTTGCAGGGTCTCGGCGACCTCGCGGAAGTCCGCGTCGCGTCCGACGGCGACCACCGCACGGGTCATGACGTCGCCGACGACGTCCGCTGTGTGCACCATCGTCTCCTCCTCGGAGGTCGTCGGGCTATTGGCCGGCCCGGTAGGCGTGAGGGTGTTCGACATGGGGACTGGTGTCGTCCTCGGTCCAGTCGAGGGTGTGGTGAACGGCGACCACGCCGTCCACCGCCCGGCACAGCCGCTCGGTGATCGGGATCAGGCTGCGCCGGGGCAGTCGGCCGGTCAGGGTGACCACGCCGTCGTGGACGGCGACCCGGACGGCGCCCGGTGCGAGCCAGAGCGTCTGCCCGAGCACGTCGTGGTTGATCTCCTCGCGGATGGCCGCGTCGTGCCGTAGGAAGACCTGGATCAGGTCACGGCGGCTCACGATGCCGACCAGGCGTCCGATCTCGTCCACCACGGGGAGACGCTTCACCCTGTGCCTGTCCATCACGCGGGCGGCCTCGGGCACCGACCAGCCCGCGCGGGCGGTGACGGCGGGGCTGGTCATCAGCCCGCCGGCGGTCTCGGCCTCGGCCCGGGCCCGGTCCTTCGCGTCCAGCCAGCGGCCCGGGGAGCGGCCCTCCGGGTCCGGGAGCACGGCTTCCTTGCGGATCAGATCGGCTTCCGAGACCAGGCCGAGCGGTCGGCCCTGGCCGTCGAGGACCGGTATCGCGGTGATGTCATTGCGGTGGAACAGGGCCGCGACCTCCTTGAAGGGCGTGTCGGGCCGGGCGGTGACCACCTCACGGGTCATGACGTCGTTGACGCTGCGGTGCTGCATCGTCCTCACTCCTCCTCGGAGGGCTCCGTTCGAAGGGTCCCGCTTCCACTGTCCGCCTGGCTCCCGGGTCACAACAGGGCCGGACGGCCCCGCCCCTAGGGCCGGTTCGTCCCGGGACAGCCAGACCGGCCGACGGGAGAAGGGGGGCAGCCCAAGCCCTCCCGGAGGTAGCCATGACGACGGACCCCGGCGGTGCTCGGCCCCGACCGCGGCCGGGCGGTGATCCTGACCCATGCCCACCTTGACCACTACGGCTACCTGCCCCGTCTGGTCCGCGACGGCTTCCGCGGGCCGGTACTCGCCACTCCGGACACCGCGCGGATCGCCGAGCTGATCCTCCGGGACAGCGCCCACCTGCTGCGCGAGGAGGCGGACCACGCAAACACCTACGGATGGTCCAAAGCGCCGGCCCGCCGAAACTGCTCTACGACGACAAGGACGTCGAGAACGCCTTGCGCATGCTCGACCCGATCCCCCTGGGCGGCGACACGGAGGTCACGGCGGGAATCCGGCTCCGGCTGCACCGCGCCGGGCACATACTCGGCTCCGTGTGGGTCCACTTGACCCTGGAGGACGGCCACGCCCTCGCCGCGAGCGGCGACCTCGGCCGACCCGTCCATCCGCTGCTGCGCCCGCCGGACCCGTTCACCGGCGCCGATGTCCTGCTGGTGGAGTCCACCCACGGCCGCCGGCACCACGACGAGACCGCGGCGCACGCGTGGTTCGCCCGGGCACTGGAACGCACCTTCGCCCGTGGGGGCACCGTCGTGATCCCCTCCTTCGAGCACGCTTTGCTCGTCGTCCTCGGCTTGCGCCGACCGAGCCTGTTGGAGGAGATCCTGAGCGTCCACGCGGTGGCCGTGCCGGTCAGCGCGCAGGCGCACTGCCCGGTGGTCGTCGTCCGCGGGTCTGACCACGTCACCCAAGGATCCGCGTACCTCATGGTCGGGGATGGATGGCAGCGCGACGGCCGACTCCGCCGTGCACGTCGCGTTCGACCTCGCCGCCGAACGCCGGCCCGCGCTGCGCGCGATCTGCGTCCGGCCGCACCGCCCGGTCTTGCACATCGGCGGTGCTGCCACCGACCAGGCCCTCCGACGGATGCTCGACGAGGCCACCGCCGACCGACGCGACAGCCACCCCGACGTGGTCCTCACTCACAGGGTCCTCGATCGACACCCGGTCGAGGAGCTCGCCAGGGCCGCCGAGCACGCCCTCACAGTTCACCGGCATGCGGCCCGGCTCCGTCCCCCAAGGCCCGTTGCACCGCGCTCACTGCCCCGTGGTGACAGCGCCCGCGTCCCTGCGCTGGGCAGGACCACGGCACCTGCGCTACCGAACCGTCTCGCCGTGCCGAAAGCCGCTGCCCGTTCCAGGATGGATGGTGGAAACCGCACGGACCCACGTGGTGAGGAGCACGCCCATGACCGCGAGCAGCCCGTCCGGACCCGTTCGCACCAAGCGTTGGAACCTGCGCCTGGACCTCTTCGAAGAAGGCGACACCACCAAGGTCCACGCCGTACTGGACACCGGCGACACCACCCTGGAGACCCGCACGGCGGCCAACCGCAGCCCGAACGACCCGCCCGTCCCGGAGATCGGTGACGAGTACGCGGCCGGTCGCGCCCTCGTCGAACTCGGGCACCAGCTGCTGCGCGCCGGGATTGCCGACGCGACGGCGAACCACAGGTCCGGGCCGGTATGACGGCACCCGACCGGGCCCGGGGCCGGGCCCGGTCCCTGGTCCGCCGTACGTGAGCCCCTTCGCGCCGCCGCCCGCATCCGCGCCCACGGCTGACCGACCGTCCCTTCCGACAGGCCGACCGACCCCACGCCGGAGAACACCATGAACGGACCGATCGTCGCAGGCTTCGACGGTTCACCGGAGAGCACCGCCGCGGCCGGCTGGGCGGCCCGGGAAGCCCTGCTTCGTAAGCTGCCTCTGGAACTCGTCCAGGCGTGGCCCTGGCCGGACACCGATGTGCTCGGCACCGACGAGGCGGTGGCCTGGAGCCGGGAGCAGCTGGCCGCCGCGGAGACGGATCTGCGGCGGGTCCTCGCCGCCGGTGGGGACGTCATGTCGGCGCACGTCCGAGACAGCCCGGTCGAGGCACTCGTGGCGGCCTCCGGCACGGCGAGCATGCTTGTTCTCGGCTCGCGGGGGCTCGGCACGCTGCAGGGTTTCCTCGTCGGTTCGGTGAGCCAGGAGGTGCTTCGACGCGCGGCCTGCCCGACGATCCTCGTCCGCGCGGGCTCCGAGCCCGATACGGGCGGCGCCGTCGTCCTCGGGCTGGACCTGCGGCATGCGTGCGACGAGGTGATCGGATTCGCCTTCGAGGCTGCCCGCCTGCGCGGGGTGCCGCTGCGGGTCGTCCACGTCTGGGCGCCACCGGCCGGCAGCGAGTACATGGCCTTCGCCGCGATCGGCAGTATGGACGCGGAACTGTCTGCCGTCGAGCAGCGGCAGCTCGCCGACACCCTGGGCCCGTGGCGTTCCCGGCATCCCGAGGTGGCCGTGACCGCGGAAACGGTACGCGGCCATGCGACCGTCGTCCTCGTGGAGGAGGCGGCGGCGGCCGGACTCGTCGTGGTCGGCCGGCGCACCCGCCGCGCCCCGGTCGGCACCCATCTGGGCCCGGTGACGCACGCCGCGATCCACCACGTCCGGTGCCCGGTGGCGGTCGTCCCCTACGGCTGAGCCGGTCGCCGTCGCGCCCCGATCGGCGGTTCCGCTTACGGACGAGGGGATTCCGCGGGCGTGGTTCCCTCCGCCCCGCTCCCGCGTGGGGCGCGTCGGTCCCGCGCTACGCAACCGGCGGTACTGCGGCCCGTGGGCGGTCGTCTCCGGACGGGCCGGCCGCGGCCGCGTTTGGGCCGTCCGACCCTGTCCTGGACCGCGAACGGCGGAAGACTGGGAGTACGGCACGTCGGCCCGCCGCCGAGGGAGGCCACCGCGAGCGAGCACGAGCATTTCAAGGCCGGCTCCATGCCCCGCCGGGCCGCGACCTCGAAAGCGCCGCCGAGCGCATTGAGCTGTTGGAAGCCCAGGTCCAGGCCCTCGGCCAGGCGATCCGTGCCCTCATCCAGGGAATGAGATCCCCGACCAGGAGCCCGACCCCGCGCAATCCTCCCGCGCCGCCCGCCTGGCCCACGAGTTGCTCCTCTCGCACCGCCTCTGACGGATCGGACGAACGGGAGACTGCCGGAACATTGGGACGGACCCCTCCGCGGCCCGCTGTACGAACGGCCGGGCCCTGTGCATGCGCCTACGTCGACACCTCACGCGGCCTCGCCGACCCCCGTCCGCGCCGTCGACCTGCGCCGACGCCACGTGGAAACCGAACTTGCCGCCCGGCGCGCCGAACATGACCACCACCGGCACCGTTGTTGGAACGGTCGGCACCGCCGACGACAGTAGGCCGCTCTGCGGTCCGCCCCGCACGTCCGACCCGCCGCTCGTGGGTGCCCAGCGGGGTGGGGCCGAGCCACAGTTGCCAGTGCTCCGGGCGGGCGAGCCGGTAATCCAAGGGGTGCCGCTCGCGAACGGTCGAGGCGGCCTGGTCGAGGGCTTCGTCGGCCTGCTCTCGCAGTGCCTTGTGGTAGCGGCCCTCGTCGCAGGCGTGGAGCTCGCGAAGCGGGGGCGGAATCGCGTGCACCAGCCGCAGGGGGGAGCCCGCGCCGGTCGGCCACGCCGGCTGCCCACGCGACCCCCATGCGGTTGGTGGAGGTGGTGTCGATACCGAGAACCATCTGGCTGCGCGGATGGGCGGACGTCATGGCTCCTCCACGGATCCGGGGGCCAGTCATCGGAACCGGCCCTGATTCCACGCCAGGTACGGCGGTGGTCGGCCGCGAGGGCCGGTCGGCCCCACCATCCGTGGCCGGGGCGCGCGGAACCGTACGGCGGCCGACACCGACCCGCTGCCGATCCGATCGCCGGGAGCTGGGCGTTCATCCGGGCGCGGGCCGTCGCGAAAGGCTCGGCTCTGTTCCGGTTCGCCATGGGACAGGCATGCAGATGTCTGTGCAGGGTCCGTTCAGCGGTCGCTTCCCGGGACCTCAGGCGGCTCGTCCTCGGTACGGATGATCCGGCCCGTGACGGCCGTGGGCCGGATCCGCACCCATAGGTCGCGCTGCCCACCCGCCCACGGGTCAGGGCTACCGCGGCGGATGAGGTGCTCGATCGCCTCGGGCTCGTCGAACACGGCGGCATCGCCGGTCACGAGCACGCTCCAGCCGGTGCGCAAGGCCTCGTCGAGCCGGTCGACCTCGAAGGCGATCCGAATGCCCGGGGCGGCAGCGAGGAGGCTGTCGGTGGAGGTTCGGAAGAGTACGGTGCCGTCGAGCACCCGGTAGTTCACCGGGAGGACGACCGGGCCGTCGTCGGTGGTGAGAGCCACTCGCCCGATGCCGCCGGGTGCAAGTCGGCCCCAGCACTCCGCCGCCGACAGCTCGGTCAGCACGGCACGGGTCGAAGCAGCCCCCGAACCGGGCGGAAGGTCGAGATCGCCGCCGAGCAACAGGTCGACGGTAGTTCCGAGCGCGTCGGCCAGTCTCATGAGCGAACCGGCCTCGGTCGTGGACGGCGAGGATTCCAGGTACTCGAGGAATCCCTCGGCCATTCCGGCCCGGGCCGCCGCCTCCGAGCGACTGAGCCCGAGCTCCCGGCGTCGTCGGGCGATGCGGCGGCCGAGGTCGCCGGGCCGGGGCGGTTCGGCGGGTGGTGTTGTCGGGCGGTCGTGTCGCGGTCCGGGCGGCTCTCTGTCGGCGGGCTTCGTACACACGGTTGCCTCCTCGGTATCGAACACCGTGTAGGGGTGCGTTCCTGGCCCCGCGGGTTCAGCATCCGTCGTCTGTTGCTCTGGTGTGCAGGGCCGCGCGGTCCGCCGTGCGGCGCCCTCGAACCGGGCCCACCGGCCCTTCACACCCGGCACGGACGGCCGAGTGCCTGGAACTGCCGCGGCGGCGAGAGCGGCCGGCGCGCTCTCGATCTCCTGGTCATCGTAGAGCGGTTCGGCGGGCCGGTACTTCGACCATCCGTGGGTGTTGGCGTGGTCGGCCTCCTCACGGAGCAGGTGGGCGCTGTCACGCAGGATGAGCTCGGCGTGCGCGCGGTGTCGGGGGTGGTGAGCACGGGCCCCGGAACCCGTCGCGGACCAGCCGCGGAAGGTAGCCGCAGTGGTCGGGTGGGCGTGGGTGAGTACGACCGCCCGGCCGTCCGCGGGATCCAGCGGCAACGGGCGCCGGGGGCGGCGCAGCTCGGCCAGCCCCTGGAACAGGCCGCAGTCGATCCCGGGTTCGGTGTCGAGCGTGGACTCCAGCCCAGCGCCTGTGTCCATCGGGCCCTCCGATTGAGCCGATCGGCCCAAGCGCCGTCGAGACCGTGGGGCGCACGGTGGTGGTGAGGCAGAAAGTGCCCTCCGGCCAGGCCGAGGAGGCCGCGATGATGTACTGGAATGGTCATGGGATGAACGGCTGGGGTATCGGCCTGATGGCCGTGAGCATGCTGCTCCTCTGGGCGTTGCTGATCGTCGGTGTGGTGGCTTTGGGCAGGTACGTTGTGCAGGCCTCCGAGCACCGCGCCCTCCCGCCGAGCAGCGGCACACCAGCGCCCGAGCGCCCCACACCGGAGCAGCTGCTCGCCGTCCGCCTCGCGCGCGGCGAGATCGACCCCGACGAGTACGGTCGGCGCCTCGATGTGTTGCGCAACAACCCGCCTAGCGCCGACTGACGTGCGTACCCGGGAGACAGCCATGCCCATCACCCTCGCGTTGGACGGTGCGGCGCTGGAGAAACTCATCTCCGCTGCGGTCGCGGCCCCCTCGATCCACAACACCCAACCCTGGCGCTTCCGGCTCCAGCCGGACATCTCGACGCTTGAGGTGCGAGCCGCCCGTGAGCGGGGACTTCCGGCAGCCGACCCGCAGGGGCGGGCGATGCACATCTCCGTCGGCGCGACCGTGCTCAACCTGCGTGTCGCCGCGTGGCACCTCGGGTGGGAACCGACGGTGGGACTGCTGCCGGACCCGGCCGAACCCGACCTGTTCGCCGCCGTAGGCCTGGACACCCCCGCGGCGGTCCGGGCACCCGGTACGGAGCAGCTCTACGAGGCGATCTGGCACCGCCACTCCGTCCGCACCCCCTTCACCGGGGCACCGATCCCGCCGGTCGTCCTCGACGAACTCGTGGCCGCCGCCCGTACCGAAGGTGCCGTCCTCCACCGGCCCGGTCACGAGGAGACCGACCGGCTGCTGGAGGTGACGGCCGAGGCCGAACGCCGCACCACCGCCGACGAGGCGCAGCGCACCGAGAGCCGCCGGTGGATCCGCAGCGGGAGCGTGCCCCCGTACGGCATTCCCGCGAGGGCGCTCGGCCCGCAGGATCGCGCAGGACACCTGCCCATGCGGGACTTCGCGGCTCTCCGCGCCACTGGCCACCGGGCTCCTGCCACGTTCGAGCGCGAGCCGTGCATGGTCGTACTCGTCACGGAGAGCGACCGCCCCGAGGACTGGCTGCGGGCCGGGCTGGCCTTGGAACACGTCCTCCTGACCGCCACCGTCCACGGCGTGCGGGCATCGTTGCTGCACCAGGCGATGGAATGGTCGCACCTGCGCTGGGCGGCGGGAGAGCCGCACCAGAGCGCGGGTCACGTCCAGATGCTGATCCGGCTCGGGTACGGGCCGGAGGGCGCTCCCACGCCCCGCCTGGCGGTCGAGGAGGTCCTCGACCCGTAGACCCAGGGTTCCAGCAGCGGGACGCGCCACTCCCGAGCTGTGCCGACCCAGGACCGTTCGCCGAAGGCAGAGCGGAACGTTCACCACGGCCCACCGGTCGAGAGGAGTGAACACCACAAGCAGGGGAGCCGACGAGATGCAGGATGCCTACGACCGCTTTGCGAACGCCGGGGACGACGGCGCCCTCAACGTCGCGCTGTTCCGGACCCGATCCCACAGCTTCCGGCGAACCGAGGAGCCCCCCGTGAACCACATCCCCGACTTCGACGCCGTGCGGCGGGCCGACCCTGTCGCCGTCGCACGCCGGATCGCCGATCGACAACGCCAGCTCGGCCTGACCGAGGAGGAACTGGCGTACCGTGCGGCCATGGCGCCGCAGTACCTGCGGCACCTGCTGGCCACGGGGCCCGTGTTCGACCCGGCGGCGCTCGTCCGGATCGCGGCGGTGCTCCGAACCACCTGGCCGGTCCTGCTGGAGGGCCGGACCGACGCACCACCGGGCCAGGCGGAGGCCGGGGAGCACCCGCTACTGTTCCACCTCACCGTGCCCGAGTGCTGGGACCTGATGGGTACCCGCGGCATCGGCCGGATCGCCCTGAACACCCAGCCGGGGCCGGCCGTCTATCCGGTCAACTACGCCGTTGACGCCCGAACGATCGTGTACCGCACAGCGCCGCGCGCTGCCGACCCGCCCGACGCCTCGCCCGTTTCGTTCCAGGTGGACCGCATCGACGACCAGCTGAGCCGGGGCTGGAGCGTGCTCGTTCTCGGTCAGGCCCGCCATGTGGTCGACCTGCACGAGCAAGAGCGGCTCGCCCAGCTACCCGGAGCCGTTCCGTGGGCCGGCGGCGACCGTCCGCTCTGGGTGCGCATCCGTCCGGACGAGGTCACCGGCCGCCGCATCGGCCGCGGGTGAACGATGGGGCAGTGCGTGCGGGAACCCGAGCCGTCGAGGCGCTGCGGCAGGGCCGTCAGCCCCGGTCGCGCGCGGCCGGTCGGGTCGGCCCGGCAGGTGGGGCCGACCGGCCCCGTGCGAGATCGGCGGCTTCGGCGGAGCATGGGTACGGAACCGGCTGCCGGAGAATCCGATGGACCGCTGTGCACCCGCGGACGGCATCGGTCACGAGACTGAGGACAGCCCGATGGACAGTTCGACACCACCTGTAGAGCTCGACGAACACGGTCTCGGCGCGCTCGTCGACGCACTGGTGCAGCGGGGACACACCGTGGTCGGACCGACCGTCCGCGACGGTGCCATCATCCTTGCCGAACTGGCTTCGGCGGACGACCTGCCCCATGGCTGGGGCGTCGAAGTCGAGGCCGGCACCTACCGGCTGCGCCGACGGGACGACCGGGCGGCCTTCGCGCACTCGGCCGGCCCGCAGTCCTGGAAGACGTTCCTGCACCCACCCCGGGCCCGGCTGTGGCAGGCGGACCGTGCCGAGGACGGCACCGTCACCGTCACCGAGGACGACACCCCGCCTCCGCGGTACGCCTTCCTCGGCGTGCGGCCCTGCGACCTGCGCGCCGTCGCCGTCCAGGACCGCGTACTGACCGGGGGCACCTACACCGATCCGGTGTACGGGCCGCGCCGCGCCGGCGCGTTCATCGTCGTCGTCGAGTGCACCGAGCCCGGCGGGGTGTGCTTCTGTGCCTCCATGGGAACCGGTCCGGGTCTGCAGGACGGTGCGGCGTACGACCTGGCGCTCACCGAGACGGTGGACGCGGACGGCGGTCTCCACTACCTGATCCGGCCCGGAAGCCCGGAGGGCGAGGAGGTCCTGGACGAACTCCCGGTCAGCCCCACCGACGACGAACCCGCCCGCCGGGCGGTCGCGGAGGCCGCCGGGCGGATGGGGCGCGACATGGACGCGTCCGACCTCCGCTCACTGATGGCCGGGACGATGACCGCCGAACGCTGGAACGACGTCGCGGACCGCTGTCTGACCTGCGGAAACTGCACCATGGTCTGCCCGACCTGCTTCTGCACCACGACCGAGGAGGTCACCGACCTCACCGGTGACCACGCCGAACGCTGGCGGCGCTGGGACTCCTGCTTCGACCTCGACTTCTCCTACCTGCACGGCACCGGGCCGGTGCGCTCCTCGGCCCGAAGCCGGTACCGCCAGTGGCTCACCCACAAGCTGGGCACCTGGTACGACCAGTTCGGATCCTCCGGGTGCGTCGGCTGCGGACGCTGCATCGCCTGGTGCCCCGTCGGCATCGACATCACCGAAGAGGTCACCGCCCTGCGAACCGAGGCCGCCACGACAGGGGAGGCGCCATGACGCACGCGATGACCCCGGTCTCCTACCGCGTAGCGGGCCGCCGCCGGGAGACCGCCGACACGGTCACGTTGGACTTGGCCCCCGCAACTGCCCCGGTGCGGGCGTTCCGGCCCGGGCAGTACGCGATGCTGTACGCCCTCGGCGTGGGTGAGATCCCCGTCTCCGTCAGCGGCATCGCCGATGACATCCTGAGCCACACCGTGCGCGCGGTCGGCAAGGTCAGCGAGGCGCTGTGCCGCGCAGAACCCGGTGAATGGGTGGGCGTCCGCGGTCCCTACGGAACGGCATGGCAGGCGCCGCCCGCGGGCAGCGACGTGCTGGTGGTCTCCGGCGGTATCGGACTCGCCCCGCTCCGCCCGCTGATCGAGGAGGTCCTCGCCCGGGCTTCTGAGCTCGGCGCCGTCTCGGTGCTCACCGGGTACCGCGAACCGGGTGAGCAACTGTTCCTGTCCGAGGTCCCGGTCTGGCGGACCCGTGCAGAGGTCCTCGTCACCGTGGACCGCGCCGAGCCCGGCTGGCGGGGCGCCACCGGGCTGGTCACCACCCTTCTGGACGGCGCCGACTACCGCCCAGACCAGTGCAGCGCCTACCTGTGCGGGCCGGAACCGATGATGCGCGCCACTGCGGAGGAACTCCTGCGCCGGGGCGTCGCCGCCGGCCGGATCCGCCTATCGCTGGAACGCAACATGCGCTGCGCCACCGGCTGGTGCGGGCACTGCCAGCTGGGACCCGTGATGGTCTGCAGGGACGGGCCGGTGTTCGGCTGGGACCACGCCGAGGCCCTGCTGTCTCTGCCCGAGCGATGAGGCGGTGGGCACCGTGACGACCCCTCGCATGGCCGTGTGGAAGTTCTCCTCGTGCGACGGTTGCCAGCTCACCCTGCTCGACTGCGAGGACGAGCTCATCGACCTCGCCGGGACGGTGGAGATCGGCTACTTCCTGGAGGCCACGAGCCGCGTACTCCCCCCGCCCTACGACCTGTCACTCGTCGAGGGGTCCATTGCCACCGCAGCCGACCTGGAGCGGATCCGGAGGGTACGCGAGCAGTCCAAGTACCTGGTCACCATCGGTGCATGCGCCACCGCCGGCGGTGTCCAGGCCCTGCGGAACCTGGTCGGCCTGCCCGAGTACCAGGCCGTCGTCTACGCCCGGCCCGAGTACATCGACAGCCTGGACGAGTCCACGCCGATAGCCGCACATGTGCCTGTCGACCTCGAACTGCGCGGATGCCCGATCGACAAGCGCCAGCTCCTGGAAGTCGTCACGGCCTACCTGGCCGACCGGAAGCCCGACATCCCCACTCACAGTGTCTGCTTCGAGTGCAAGCTACGCGGCACCACCTGCGTCACCGTCGCCCACGGCACTCCGTGCCTCGGCCCGGTCACCCAGGCAGGCTGCGGCGCACTGTGCCCGGCCTACGGACGCGGCTGCTACGGCTGCTTCGGCCCGATGGAAACCCCCAACACCCGCGCCATGCTTCCGCTGCTGCGCCGAGACGGTATGACGGGGCCGGACGTCGCCCGCCTCTACCGGACCTTCAACGCCGAGGACCCGCCGTTCGCCGAAGCCGCCCACCGGGCCGACGAGGAGACCGAATGACCCACCGCACCAACCGACTGCTCACTGTCGGCGCGCTGGCCCGCGTCGAGGGCGAAGGCGCGCTGCACGTCTCCGTGCACGACGACGAGGTCGAGGCCGTACGGCTGGAGATCTACGAACCCCCTCGCTACTTCGAGGCCCTGCTGCAGGGCCGCCGGTACACCGAGCCGCCCGACCTCACCTCCCGGATCTGCGGCATCTGCCCGGTCGCCTACCAGATGAGCGCCTGCCGAGCAGTGGAGGACGCCTGCGGGGTCACCGTGGACGGTCAACTCGCCGAGTTGCGACGGCTGCTGTACTGCGGTGAGTGGATCGAGAGTCACACCCTGCACATATACCTGCTCCACGCGCCGGACTTCCTGCGTATGCCGGACGCGCTGGCCTTCGCCCGCACCGATCCCGCACCGCTGCAGCGCGGGCTGCGGCTGAAGAAGGCCGGAAACGAGATCGTCGAGATCCTCGGCGGACGGGCCATCCACCCGGTCAACGTCCGGCTCGGCGGCTTCCACCGCCTGCCCACCCGAGCGGAACTCGACCACCTGGCGTCCGTCCTGCGGCAGGCGAGGACGGACGCCGAGGAGACCCTCGACTGGGTGTCCGGGTTCGACTTCCCCGAACTCGCCGTCCCGCACGAACTGCTCGCGCTCACCGAACCGGACCGCTACGCGATCGACTCCGGCACCCCCACCGGTACCGTCGCCGGAGCTTTCCCGCTGCGGGAATTCGAGCACCGGGTCCGGGAACACCAGGTGCCGCACTCCACCGCGCTGCACGCGACCCTGGACGGTCGGCCCCACCTCACCGGACCGCTCGCGCGCTGGAACCTCGGCAGCGAACGGCTCCCGGCCGAGATCCGCGGCCTCGCCGCGCAGGCCGGCATCGGCCCCCGGTGCTCCAACCCCTTCCGCAGCATCGTGATCCGTGCGGTCGAGGTGCTGTGGGCGGTCACCGAGGCACAACGCATCATCGAGAAGTACGAGCCGCCGCCCGCCCCGGCTGTCCCCGTACCGCCCCGGGAGGGCGTCGGCCACGGTGCCACCGAGGCCCCGCGCGGGCTGCTCTACCACCGGTACGAACTCGATCGGCAGGGCATCGTCCGGAAGGCCGTCATCGTCCCGCCCACCGCCCAGAACCAGGCCGCCATCGAAGCCGACCTGCGGGCGTTCATCCGCCCCAGACTGGACCTGGACGACGAGGAACTGACCCGCCAGTGCGAACAGGCGATCCGCAACTACGATCCGTGCATCTCCTGTGCGGCCCACTTCCTCACCCTCACCGTGGACCGGAGCTGACATGGCCCGCGACCGCATCGTGCTCATCGGCGTCGGCAACGAGTACCGCCACGACGACGGCGCCGCCCTGGCGGTCCTGGCCGAACTGACCGCCGCCGGGGTCGAGGCCGACCGGATCGCCCTGTGCGACGGCGAACCCACCCGCCTGATGGAGTTGTGGGAGGGAGCGGACCTCGCCATCGTGCTCGACGCCCTCCGCAGCCACCCCGGGCAGCCGGGCCGGATCCACCAGGTCGCCGTACTACCGGACCTCCCGGACGGCCTGCTGAACGAGGCGGCGGCAGCGGGAACCCACGGCCTGGGCATCGGCCACGGTATCGCCCTGGCTTCCGCGCTCGGCCGCCTGCCGGGCGAGCTGATGATCATCGCGGTGGAGGGCGCCGACTTCACCCTGGGCCAGGGCCTCAGCCCGGCCGTCGCCGCTGCCGTCCCGCACGCCGCCGACCGGGTGCGAGACAAGCTCGCCGCCCACAGAGTTCGGCGGGGCGACCCCTGAAACGCTGATCCCGGCACGATTCACCAAGGTCTGCGGGCCCGTCGCCCGCCACCGCACATCCAGCGGGCTGCAAGGGCTGCCCGGTGGGCGGCCTACGAACCTGGCGGCCATGGGGCCGCAGAGCCTGCGCCGACTGCTCGGCACCCGCCTGGGCAAGGTCGAGTCGATCCGGGCCCGGTCGGCTGGAGTCCCCCGGACCCGGTCGAGCGGCTGTCCGACCTCGGGGTCGAGGGAAGGTTCTGCAGCGCGTCCGGCCTCTGGGTGAGTCGATCTCCGCTCGGGTGTCCCACCCGAGCTTCCTGCGGTCCGGTGAGTCAGAAGCCTTGCGTACGGTGCGGCCAGGGGGGCTTCCGTGTCACGGCTGCGCGGATGAGGCCGTGGCCGTCGCGGTGGCCGCAGCCCGGAACAGGCCGGGGTGGGCCTACAGGTCGTCACCGGATGGGCGTGGGTGTGAGTCAGGCCTTCTTCACCACGCTCGACTTGAGCTGCACGGCGCCGAAACCGTCGATCTTGCAGTCGATGTCATGGCCGTCGACACCGTCGACCAGACGGATGTTGCGGACCTTGGTGCCGGCTTTGATGCCTGAGGGGCTGCCCTTGACCTTGAGGGCCTTGACCACGGTCACGGTGTCGCCGTCGCTGAGCACGTTGCCGACCGCGTCCTTGACGACCCGCTCACCGGCTGCGCCGGTATCGGCCGCGCCTTCGGAGGCTGCCCATTCGTTACCGCATTCCGGGCAGATCATCAGCGCGTCCATCTCGTAGGTGTACTCGCTGGAGCATGCAGGACACGCGGGCAGGTTGTCACTCATGAAGCCAGAATATCCGACCACCTGCTCCGCCCCCGGGTGCCGCCCACACGAGTATCTGCAGGTGGAAGCGGATTCGAGCGGACGTCGACGGCGGCGCGCGCGCCGCGCAGGGACCTGCTGGCCGGGCTGACAGTGGCGATTGCCGCACTGCCGCTGCCGCTTGGCTTCGGCGTGGCCTCCGGCGCGGGCGCCGGCCTGGCGATCGCGGTGGTGGCCGGGAGGTTGGCCGATGGCTCGACCTCGATCGCGGCCGGCAGTTCACGCACCGGGAGCGGGCCGTCCTGGAGCAGTTCGAGGACCCTGATCCGGACAGGGTGGCCGACTCCTCATCATCGCGGTTCGACGCCAGCCCGCGGTGCATCGGTGTCGGCCGCGCGCTACCAGGGTGCAGTCTGTGGCCCCGCCGGCCGGTGGTGGACGGGCCGGAGCTCGGTGGCGTCCTTCGACCTCAGGGCCGGAGGTGGTTCAGGGTGAACTCGGGCATGGCGTAGGGGCCGGCTTGTGGTGCCAAGGGGTCGGCGGGAAGGTGTGCTCCGGGGATGCCCGCTGCGTGCGGTTCGGCGTCGTCCACGGGGCGGTAGTCGAGCTCCGACTCCGTCGGCAGGCGCCAGAAGCGGCGGGTGTTGGCGGAGACGGCGTACACCGTCGCGAAGCGGGTGATGGATGGGGCGCCGAGCGCGGCCCGGGCGTAGCCGACGGCGTCGCGCGGGCTGAGCCAGGTCGCCAGGTGCCTGGGTTCCGTGGGTGCCGGCTCGAAGCTGCCGATGCGCAGGGAGATCACCGACAGTCCGAACTTGTCCGCGTAGAGCCGGCCCAGGGCCTCGACGGCGACCTTGCTGACCCCGTACAGGCCGTCCGGGCGCGTCGGGTCCTCGGGGCCGGTGAGGTGTCCGACGGGGTGGAAGCCGGTCACACGGTTGCTGCTGGCCAGCACCACCCGTTGGATTCCCGCGCGCCGGGCGGCTTCCAGGACGTTGTGCGTGCCCAGCACGTTCGCTTCCAGCAGGTCGGCGAGCGGTGCTTCGTCCGGTACGCCGCCCAGGTGGAGCACCCGGTCCACTCCCGCGAGTGCGGACTCCACCGCGACCGGATCCCGCAGGTCGACGGTGTGGGCCACCTCGTTGGCCGCCTCCGGCCGCAGCGGAACGCGGTCGAGCAGGACCAGCCGGGTCACTTCGCCCCGGAGGGCCTCCCGCACCACGGATCCAATGTTCCCCGCCGCACCGGTGACCGCCACCGTTCCCAGGCCCACTGCGCGCCTCCCCTGATCTCGACGACTCTTCGACCACGTCCGGACGGTGATCCTGTCACCTCCGCGGCCCCCGCGCGAGGGCTTACAGCCGAGCACCTCCGAGCAGCTGAGGGCCTCGGGGTATCGTCGGCGAATGCCTCCCCGGATCCATGTGGTGTCCGTGCCCGGGGACCGGCCGGGCGACCCCCTGTTCGCCCTGGTCGACCCGACTGGGGCGCTGCTCCGCCCCCGGACCTCGCCGAGGTCCGGACGTTCGAAGACGACGGTGCAGGCGGACCCGTGGCGCCCGCCCGTGCCGCAGGCGGTTGTCGGGGATATCTGGACCACGTCGGCCCGTGGCGGGCGGGACCCGGGCTGGACGAGGCCAAGCGGCTCGCGTCGGCCGGGGGCCTGGCACGGTTCCGCCGAGGGACGGCTGGGGGTACGTCGACGGGCTCGGGCAGGTGGTGATCGAGCCCTTCTACCGTGCGGCCGAGGCGTTCTCGTGCGCCTTGCCGCCGGCGCCCCCGGCTGCGCAAACTGGGAGACAACCGGTTGTTTCGGAGGGTGCCCGTGGCAACTCACCCGCCTGTCGGACGCCCCGCGATGCCCGACCCGTGGATCCTCCGTTACGAGGGCTTCGACCCGGACGAGGAGGGGCTGCGGGAAGCTCTGTGTGCCGTCGGCAACGGCTACGTGGTGACCCGCGGTGCCGCCCCGGAGGCGGTCGCCGACGGCGTCCACTATCCGGGGACGTATCTGGCCGGTTGCTACGACCGCGCCGCCTCCACGGTCGCGGGGTGGACGATCACCAACGAGGACCTGGTCAACTGTCCGAACTGGTTGCCGCTCGACTTCCGCGCCGAGGGCGGGGACTGGTTCGCCGGGCCCCCGGCAGAGCAGACCTTGGAGCTTGACCTGCGACGGGGTGTGCTCACCCGGACCGCTTTGGTGGTGGACGACCACGGTCGGCGCACCCGCCTCGTCCAGCGCCGGTTCGCCAGCCAGGCGCAGCCGCACCTGCTCGCGCTGGAGAGCACGTTCACACCGGAGAACTGGTCCGGCCGGCTGGAGCTGCGAGCGGCGCTCGACGGAGCCGTCGCCAACACCGGTGTCGCCCGCTACCGGGGATTGACCGAGCGCCACCTCCTCCCCGTCGGGCGGGGCGTCGACGAACACGGGCTGCTCCGGCTGGAGGTCGAGGCCGCCAACTCGCCGCTGCGGATCGCCCTCGCCGCCCGGATCCGGACCCGCCCCGGGTCGGTGTCCGTCAGCACGGAGGAAGACGACGGCCGGGTCGCTGAGGTCCGGGCGCTGGACGTCCGGCGCGGGCAGCCGGTCACCGTCGAGAAGGCCGTGGTGGTGCACACCTCCCGCGATCCGGCCATCGAGACCCCGCTGGGAGCCTCCCGGCTGCTGGCGCTGCGGGCCGGTGGGTTCACCAAGTCGCTCGCCGAGCACACGCTCCGCTGGAGGCAGCTGTGGTCGCGGTGCCGGCTCGACGCCGACTTCGACGGCGCGGGCCCGATGCACCTGGCCCTCTTCCACCTGCTGCAGACCTGTTCCGAGCACTCCGCCGACCTGGACGTCGGCGTCCCGGCCCGCGGACTGCACGGCGAGGCGTACCGGGGGCACGTCTTCTGGGACGAACTCTTCGTCCTCCGGCTGCTCGACCTACGCTTCCCCGAACTCGCCCGTGCAGTCCTCCGGTACCGCCACCGCCGCCTGGATGCAGCCCGGCAGGACGCCGCCGCCGCGGGGTTCCGCGGCGCGATGTACCCGTGGCAGAGCGCGAGCGACGGCCGGGAAGAGTCCCAGCGACTGCACCTCAATCCGCTGTCCGGCCGGTGGCTGCCCGACCACAGCCGCTTGCAGCGACACGTCGGCTCCGCGGTCGCCTACAACGTGTGGAAGTACTACCAGGCCACCGGCGACCTGGACTTCCTCGCCACCGCCGGCGCCGAGATGCTGCTGGAGATCGCCCGCTTCTGGTCGTCCGCGGCCGTGCACGACCGCGACCGCGGGCGCTGGTCGATCCGCGGCGTCCTCGGTCCCGACGAGTACCACGACGCCTACCCCGGCGCCGACCGGCCCGGGCTGGACGACAACGCCTACACCAACGTCCTCGCCTCCTGGGTCCTCGCCCGCGCCCTCGACGCCTTGCAGGTCCTGCCCGGCCGCAGACGCGGGGAGCTACTGGAGCGCCTCGCCCTGGACGCCGCTGAACTCGACCGCTGGCACGAGGTCGGCCGGCACCTGTACGTGCCGTTCCACGAGGGTGTGCTGAGCCAGTTCGACGGCTACGAACGGCTGGCGGAACTCGACTGGGCGTCCTACCGCCGCCGCTACCCCGACCTGCGCCGGCTCGACCGGATCCTGGAGGCCGAGGGCGACACCGTCAACCACTACAAAGCCTCCAAGCAGGCGGACGCGACGATGCTCTGGTACCTCTTCTCCGCCCGCGAGGTCCGTGACCTGCTACGCAGGCTCGGCTACCCGGCGCCGCACGAACTCTTCCGGCGGACCACCGGCTACTACCTCGGACGCACCGTGCACGGCTCGACGCTCAGCTCCGTCGTCCACGCCTGGGTGCTCACCCGTTCCGACCGCCGCGCGTCGTGGCGGCACTTCCGCGACGCCCTGGTCGCCGACCTCCAGGACGCCCAGCACGGCACGACCGCGGAAGGGATCCACCTCGGGGCGATGGCCGGGGCAGTCGACCTGCTCCAGCGCTGCTACACCGGCCTGGAGGTCCAGGACGACGCACTGCGGCTCGACCCGCACCTGCCTTCGGCCCTCGGCCGGCTGGAACTGGAGCTCAGCTACCGGGGCCGGCGCGGCATCGTGATCGACGTCGACCACCGCTCGACCACCGTGAGCCTGCCGGAGGACGGGAACGCGCCGGTCCTGATCCGCTTCCGCGGGGTGACGGCCACGGTGCGCCCGGGCGCCTCCCGGGTCTTCTGGCACTGAGCCCGGGCTATCGACGGTGGGACCAGAGCGGCTCCACCCGCTCCCAGTCGGGCTCCCAGATCCGCTCCGCCCGCCGGTTCACCGCGCGGAGCAGGAGCGCGTACCCGCCGATCGCGAACGCGGCGAGGCCGGTCGCCGCTCCGAGGCCGACGGCGCCGGCGTCGGCGAGGACGGGAGCGGCGCCGCGTGCCGCGGCCGCAGGAATCCCTGCATCGCCCAGGTGGATCTTCACGGCTGTCCCGGCGGGTGTGCCGGCCGGTACCGTGATCGTGCCGCTGCCCGGCCCGACGGGGTGGTCCCAGCGCGCCACGGCATGTGCGCGAAGGCCACCGGAGCGCGCATCGTCCCTTTGGGCCGGGCCGACGGTCGTCGCGGTGACGGCGTGGCGGTGGCGGGACTTCTCCTGCTCGGCGTGCGACTCGGCCTGGAACGCCAGCGCTCCCGTCACGGCGCCGACCGCTGCCGCGGCCGCGAGGAGCAGGGCGAGTGCGAGCGCGAGGCGGCTGCGGGTCCGGTCGACTGCACGGCAGAGCGGGTTCCGGTCCAGGCCCAGGGACCGGTGCGCGTGGGTGCGGAGGGACGTGTGCGTGGCCGGGTGCCGTCGCGTGCTCATGGCGCGCCTCCTGCGGTCGGGCCGGCTGCCGCCGGCCGTGAGCCCATTCTTCCGGTGCGGGCGACCCGGGCGCAGGGCCGGGCGGACCCCTGGGGCAGGGCCTTCCGGCCCGTACCCGCCCGCGGCGGAGCGGACGCCGGAAGGCAGGGCTCGACGCGGAGGAGCGCGGACGCGTTCCCGAGCCGGGTCGTTCGGCGTCCGTGGGGGTCCGAACGGCCCATGTCCGAGTCGTTCCCGGCTGCCAGGCTGGTGGTGACGGGGTGGAAATCGAAAGGGGACAGCCATGCACGCCGTGATCGTGTACGAGAGCATGTACGGCAACACACGGGAGATCGCCGAGGCCGTTGCCGAGGGCGTCCACGCGTCCGACCCGGCAGCGGAGGTGGACTGCCTCCCGGTGGCCGAGGCCGGGGCCGACGTGACCCGGTCGGCGGACCTCCTGGTGGTGGGCGGGCCCACTCACATGCGCGGCATGTCCTCCGGCCTCAGCCGCCGGATGGCGGCCTCGGCCGAGGCCAGGAAGGAGGGGCATGAGGCCGCCGCGGACGAGGCGCGGGAGACCGCTGCGGGACCGGGACTGCGCACCTGGTTCCACCACCTGCCGGAGAGCGGGGCCGGAACGCATGCCGCCGCCTTCGACACCCGGGGCGCCGGCACGGGCAGTGGCGGAGCCGCTCCGGGCATCGCCCGTCGACTCGCCCACCACCGCTACGACGTCGTCGCCGAGCCCGAGGGCTTCGTCGTCGAGGGCGCCGACGGTCCGCTCCGCGACGGCGAACTCGACCGCGCTCGCGCCTGGGGCGCCCGCCTGGTGTGACGCCGCACCCGAGGCGGAACGGTGCGGGGAGCAGCGGCGGCGGAGCCCTGCAGCCCGCGCGACAGACAGCCGAGTCACCGGGGCCTCACCTGCGCTCACGGGCCGGACTGTTCAGGGGCCCAGGGGCGGCCCGTGGAAGGTGACCGGCCGCTCGTGGGAGCCAGGGGCCGGCTCCAGAGGGACCCTGGTGGCGAACCGGACGGCGGAGACCGCATCGAGGAGGTGGCCCCGATAGGCAGGATCAGGATCGTCAAGCGCCCGGGCGGCCGTCCGCGGCCGCGGCCCCGCTCGACCTGCGCACCGCGTTCGGCCGTCCGATGCCCTACTGAGGTTCCGTGCCGAGTCGTCGCTGATCCGCACCCGCCGTCCTCCGGGTCCGAAGCTCCGTCGGTCCGCGAAGTGGGGGCCGAACGGCCCTGCCCCTGGCCTCCGACGCGACGGCAGAGTGGTGGGGACGGAGCCCTCGCTGCGCCCGCCGCTCCGCGGGGGCACCCTGCGAACGCCCTTGGGGGCTGCCATGCGCCGTGTCATCCACTTCCGGAACCTCGGTCGGGAGGACGTCGCCTTGGTCGGCGGCAAGAACGCCTCGCTCGGTGAGCTGATCACCGCGCTGCGCCCGGCCGGAGTCCGGGTCCCGGACGGCTACGCCACCACCGCCGACGCCTTCCGCGAACTGCTGGACAGCGCCGGACTCCGAGTTCTGATCGCCGAGCAGGTCGATCGTCTGCACGACGGGGCACCGCTCCCCGAGGTCGGCAGTGCCGTCCGGTCCGCCCTCCTCGCCACCCCCCTGCCGGCCGCCCTCGAACGCGAGATCGTCGCGGCGTACGAGCGGCTCGGGCGGGAGAGCGGCCGCGACGATCCCGATGTCGCCGTGCGCAGCAGCGCGACCGCCGAGGACCTGCCCGAGGCCAGCTTCGCGGGCCAGCAGGAGACCTTCCTCAACGTCCGCGGTGCCGATGCGCTGCTCGCTGCGTGCCGTCGCTGCTTCGCCTCGCTCTTCACTGACCGGGCGATCGACTACCGCGAGCGGATGGGCTTCGACCACCTCTCCCTGGCGCTGTCGGTGGGTGTCCAGCTGATGGTCCGCTCCGACCTCGCCGGGGCCGGTGTCGCGTTCACCCTGGACACCGAGACCGGGTTCCCCGGAGTGGTCGTGATCAGCGCGGCCTGGGGTCTGGGCGAGACGGTGGTCAGTGGTCAGGTGGATCCGGACGAGTACACGGTGTTCAAGCCGGTGCTCAAGGACCACCGGCTCGATCCGGTGATCCGGGTGCAGCTCGGTGCCAAGCGCCGGAAGGCCGTCTACGCCGAGAACGGCGCCACCCGGACCGTCGATACCGACGCCGCCGAGCGGGCCCGTCAGGTGCTCGGCCCCGGCGACATCCGTACACTCGCCGAATGGGCGGTGGCGGTGGAGGAGCACTACGGCTGCCCGATGGACCTGGAATGGGCGAAGGACGGGCTCACCAAGGACCTGTTCGTCGTCCAGGCCCGTCCGGAGACGGTGCAGTCGCGCCGCGGTGAGGTGCTCCGCCGCTACCGCCTCACCGGCACGGGCGAGCGCCTGGTGGAGGGTATCGCCGTCGGCGAGGCGATCGGGGCGGGACCGGTGTGCGCGCTCGCGGAGCCGACGGAGCTGGAACGGTTCCCGCAGGGCGCGGTGCTGGTCACCTCGATCACTGATCCGGACTGGGAGCCGCTGATGAAGCGGGCCGCCGCGATCGTGACCGACCACGGTGGACGCACCTCGCACGCCGCGATCGTCAGCCGCGAACTGGGCGTGCCGGCGGTGGTCGGCACCGGTTCGGCCACGGCCGTGCTGGCGGACGGACAGGCGGTGACGGTCTCCTGCGCCGAGGGCGCGGACGGGCACGTGTACGCGGGCCTGCTCGACTTCGAGACGACCGAGACCGACCTCGGTTCGCTGCCGACCACCCGGACCCAGGTCATGCTCAACCTGGGCGATCCGGGCGCT
Organism: Kitasatospora sp. NPDC054939; assembly: GCF_053610105.1. NCBI lineage: Bacteria > Bacillati > Actinomycetota > Actinomycetes > Kitasatosporales > Streptomycetaceae > Kitasatospora > Kitasatospora sp. NPDC054939. The sequence continues at coordinate 61,311 of NZ_JBSGXP010000025.1, forward strand.
GCGTTCCGCTGGTGGAGCCTCCCGGCGGACGGGGTGGGGCTGGCCCGCACCGAGTTCGTGGTCGCCCACCAGGTGCGTGTCCACCCGATGGCGCTGGTCCACCCGGAGCGGCTGTCCGCCGAGGACCGGAGGCGGGTCGACGAGCTGACGAGCGGCCATGACGACCGCACCGAGTACTTCGTGGAGGGCCTCGCGCACGGTGTGGCCCGGATCGCCGCGTCCCGCTGGCCCGACCCGGTGGTGGTGAGGACCAGCGACTTCAAGACCAACGAGTACGCCCGGCTGATCGGGGGCGCGCCCTTCGAACCGGCCGAGGCCAATCCGATGATCGGCTGGCGCGGTGCGAGCCGCTACTACGACCCCGGGTACCGGGACGGCTTCGCTCTGGAGTGCCGGGCGTTGCGCCGGGTCCGGGACGTTTTCGGGTTGACCAACGTCGTGGTGATGATCCCGTTCTGCCGCACCCCGCAGGAGGCCGATCGGGTGCTCGCCGTGATGGCCGACAACGGACTCGCCCGGGGCGAGAACGGCCTGCGGGTGCACGTGATGGCGGAGATCCCGGCCAACATCCTGCTCGCCGAGCAGTTCGCCGAGCGCTTCGACGGCTTCTCGATCGGCAGCAACGACCTGACCCAGCTCACCCTGGGCGTCGACCGCGACTCCGCTGTGCTGGCCCACCTCTTCGACGAGCGCGACCCGGCCGTCACCCGCAGCATCGAGAGCCTCGTCGCCACCGCCCATGCGGCGGGCCGCCACGTCGGCCTGTGCGGGCAGCGCCCGAGCAACGACCCGGGGTTCACCGGCTTACTGGTGCAGGCGGGCATCGACTCGATCTCCGTGACCCCGGACAGCTTCGCCGCCGTGAAACGGGCAGTGGCTGCCGCGGAGGAGCACGGGTAGGTCCGTCCCGGACTCGTGCACCTACGTCGGCAGCTGATTCGACGTGCCGGCGGACGGTGACGGCGGCAGTGCGGACACCTGTGGAGGGACCCGCCGCCCGTCCCGTCGTCGACGGTGTGCTTCACCGCTCCGCTGCGGGGGTCTCCGGGGTGCCTGCCCGGTACGGCTGTCGGAGGCGGCGCAGGTACGGGACGAAGGGGGGCCTCGGTTCCAGACGGATCCTGGCATCCACGCAGACCACGCCGTCGGGTCGGGCGATCATCGGATTGAGGTCGGTCTCGGCGAGCTGCGGCAGGTCGACGGCCATCCGCGAGAGGCCGGTGAGCGTCCGGGCCAGGGCCGGCCCGTCGACGGGTGGGCCACCGAGGCCCCCGAGCAGCAGGGGTGCGCCGCGCAGTTCGCCCACCATGGTGTCGAGGTCTCGCTCGGTCAGCGGCGCCAGGCGCGCCGTGCGGTCGTCCAGTACCTCGGTGGCGGTGCCACCGAGCCCGAGGACGACCAGCGGGCCGAAGACCTCGTCCTGGACGACGCCGGCGAGCAGTTCGATCCCGGGAGCGGCCATCGGCTGCACGACGGCTCCGGTCATCCGTGCGCCGAACCGCTCGGCGAATCCGCGGTACGTGTCGCGGACCTCGCTGTCGTCGGCGAGTCCGGTGCGGACCGCTCCGGAGGCGCTCTTGTGGACCTGCCCCTCCCAGTACGCCTTGAGAGCGACCCTTCCGTCATGGCCGAGCGGTCGCAGTGACCGGGCCGCGAGGACGGTGCCGCTCTCGTCGGCTGCCCACAGCTGCCTCGTGAGCGGGAGCCGGTAGTACTCCAGGAGGCGGGCGGTCAGCTCCGGGTCGAGCCACCCCCCGTCCGGGTGTGCCGCAAGGTAGCGGTCGACCAGGTCCCGGGCCCGCTTCGGGTCGCAGCCCTGCGCACGTGCCTCGGGGCTCGGCGGTTCGGCAAGCCGCCGCGCCCGGTCCCGAGCGTGGGCGAGTGCCAGGGCGGCGGACCTCGGGTCGGCGTAGCCGGGCAGCAGCCCGCCGTCGGCGCCGTGGAGGTAGCCGACCGGGATCTGCTGTCCGAGCTGGACGACGGCGATCGGGACCCTTCGGCGGGCGGGGCCGTCGAGCAGGGCCCGCACCGGGTCCTCGCGAGGGTCGATGGTCAGGGCGGTCGGGGCCAGACACACGACGACCGCGTCCACGTGCTTGCTGCGGACCAGCAGCTCGATGGCGGACCGGAGTGCGCCGCGGCCGACCGCGGCCGTGGTGTCCACCGGATTGGTGGCGCCGGCACCGTCGGGCAGTACGGAGCGGAGCTTCGCGCTCAGGTCCGGTGGCAGCCGGGGCACGCTCAGGCCGGCGTCGACGCACGCGTCCGCGGCCAGGATGCCGATGCCGCCGGCGTTGGACACCACCGCCACCGCGCCGCGCACGCCCGGTAGCGGTTGGGCGTGCAGGAGCGCGGCGGTGTCGACCAGCTCGGCGATGCTCCGGGTCGCGGTGATGCCGGCCTGCCGGAACAGGGCCTCGCGGGTGACCGTCGGCGTTGCGGCGGCTGCGGTGTGGGAGGCGGCCCCGCGCCGCCCCGCGGTCGAGCGGCCGGCGTCCACGGTGAGCACCGGCATCGCCCCGGTGACCCGGCGGGCGGTGCGGGCGAAGGCGCGGGGACTGCCGAACGATTCGAGGTGCAGCAGTGCCAGGTCGGTGCGCCCGTCGCTCTCCCACCACTGCAGCAGGTCATTGCCGCTGACGTCGTACTTGTCGCCCAACGACACGAAGCTGGAGACGCCGATGCCCAGCCAGGCCAGCCGTTGCAACAGTGCGATGCCCACCCCGCCGGACTGCACGGCCACCCCGGCGGAGCCCGGCAGCGGGTAGGCGCCGCCGAACTCGGCGTCCAGGCGGATGGCCGGGTCGGTCTGTGCGATGCCCAGGCTGTTCGGCCCCACCAGCCGGATCGAGTGCTCGCGGCAGGTGTGCATCAGCTGGCGGGCGGTGTCGGCGTCCAGGCCCGAGGTGAGCACGACGAGCGCCCGCACACCCGCCTGCCCGCACTCCCGGGCCGCGCCCGCGACCACCGAGAGTGGAACGGCCAGGACGGCGAGATCCGGCACGCCGGGCAGCGCGGTGAGCGCCGGGTAGGCGGGCTCGTCCGCAATCCGTTCCGCACGGGGGTTGACCGCCCACAGGTCCCCGGTGAAGCCGCCTTCCCGGATCCTCCGGAACACTGCCTGCCCGACCGATCCGGGCCGGCGCGAGGCGCCGACGACAGCGACCGATCGCGGCCTCAGGAGAGCAGCCAGGCTTGCGACGCCGGCGGCCCGGCCCCGGACCTCGACGGCGTCGCGGTAGTGCTCGTCGGCCTCGTCCAGCTCCACACGCACGCGGACCTCACCGCGGTCCAGGCGGCGGTGGACGGGCAGGCCGAGATCGGTGAAGACCCGGTGGACGGACCGGTTGCCGGCCAGCGTGTCGGCCTCGAACGTACGGACGCCGTTCTCGCGGGCGACGTGCACCAGGTGTTCGACGAGAAGCGTGCCGACGCCCCGGTGCTGCCACGCGTCGGCGACCGCCATGGCCAGTTCGGCGGTGTCGACGCGGTCAGGCTCGACCTCGTAGTCGGCCTCTCCGACGAGTTCGGCGCCGACCCAGGCTCCGAGTGCCAGGAAGCCGGGGCGGGGAGGCCCGCACAGCCGGTCGGCCGCGAGTGAGGGCGCGCGGCGGCTGACGCCGAGGAAGCGCATGCGGCGGCTCTCGTCGGACATCCCTGCCATGTGCAGGTCGAGGACGGCAGGGTGGTCATCCGCACCGAGGGGACGGATCACAGCGGTCGAACCGTCCGCCAGAAGGGCCTCGACGGCGGGTGGCGGGTGCTGGACGCCGGGCATCGACGGCTCCCTCGTTCGTCGGGTGTTCCACCTCCACGATCGGACGCCGTCCAGTTCCGCGAACAGGGCCGATCGACCCCGAGGAAGGGTCGGCTGTCGGCTGTCGGGTCGGGCTCGTACCCGACCGGCCGATCGCTGTCGGTTCTGCTGGCGGAGCCGGCGTCCTGCGTGCACCGTGGATCTCAGGGGGGTCGACGCGACGCGAGGAGTGGGCAGAGGATGGAACCCGACAGCCAGGAATCGCCTCCCCGGGTGGTGGTCGGCCTGGACGGCTCGCCGTCCTCGCAGGCCGCCCTGCGGTGGGCCGTGCGGTATGCAGGATTGATCGGCGGGGTGGTGGACGCCGTGACCGCGTGGGAGTTCCCCACCCAGTACGGGTGGTCGGCGCCTGCGGTCGACCCCGATCTCGACGTGAGCGTGGCGCACGCGCGGCTCGCCGAGGAGCTGCGGGAGGTCTTGAGCGACCAGGCGGCCGCGGGCGTCCGCCCGCACGTGGTGCGGGCCAACCCGGCCGAGGCGCTGATCGACGCGGCCGCCGACGCTGAGCTGCTGGTGGTGGGGAGCCGGGGCCGGGGAACGTTCACCCGGGCGATGCTCGGCTCGGTGAGCCAGAGGTGCGCCCTGCACGCTCCGTGCCCCGTCGTCATCGTACGGCCGGAGTGATCCGGGAGAACCGTCGCCATGATCCGCGGTGCCCCGGGGCGGGGCCGGCCTCGTCGGCGGCCGCGACCGGTACCGAAGGACGTCATGGGATCCGGCCCGGGACCCGGGCCGGATCCCGGCGCGGCGGCAGGAGGCCAAGGTGCCCGCAGCGGCCTGTTTCGGCGGATCGCCGAGCGCGATCAGGCCGAGCAACTGCAGGCCGGTCTCCGCCTCCGTCCGCCCGCGTGGGGTGCCCGATCCGCGGGGTCGGGGCGGTCACGGGCGGGGTCCGTCAACCGGCGTAGAGATGCGGTTCGGCGCCGAGGCCCCCAGTGGCGGAGTCACCGTGCCGGTAGTGGTGGACCCGTGCGTCGGGCCCGGGGAAGTACTCCGTCACCCGTCCGTCGTCCGACCAGCGAACGTCGTAGGGAGGGCTCCCGTCGGGGTGGTGCAGACCGACGATCTCCCCGTCCCGCCGGGCCACGCCGGGCCGGGTGCCCTGGACGATGATGCGGTCCCCCAGTGCGGCCTTCATGACGCCCTCCAGGTGTCACTCGGTACGGGGCGGGCGGCGACCGTCCCGCAACTTCCATGGCACCACGTTCGACTTGGGTCGGCACGGGCCGAACGGCCCTGCTTGCGGACACCGCGCCCCCGGCCGCCCCGGCGCACGCACGCCGACGGGGCGGCAGCGCCGATCGACCCCGGGTACAGGGTCGACGCTTCCGCACCGAGCGGGCCGGTGGGTCCAACAAACCCCCACCCACCGGAGCTGCTCCAGCGGGAGTGAACTGCCCGCGCCGCGTGCTGCACCAGACCGTCGACCACCGGGCGCAGTGCGTCGAGCGGGATCTCTGCAGGGGAACTCCGCTGTCCGGCCATCCTCATGACCATTCGGCCGGCTTTACGGCGGCTCACCGCAGGAAGGGATGCCGCAGTAGAGGGCCTTCTCGGTGCCCGGCGTCGGCGGACGGTGGTGAACCGGCTCGGTATTCGTCGATTAACCGGAACGGCAGGGACCTGTGCTCGGCAGTGGCGGTTCAGCAGTCGGGGTCAAAATCGCGGCTGGCTCCGGCCGGGAGTCTTTGACGAACGGGTTCCGCTGACGTCGGTGATCGGTATGTTGTGGGCGAGGCAGTTGGATGCGAAGAAGTGGCGAAGGCTGTAGATGACCATGCCGTCGGGGATCTCGACGACGCCGTCGTTCTTGATCCGCCGCCACTGGCTTTGCATGACGTGGTACGGCATCGGCCTGGCCAGGTCACGCGGGTGGCGGAGCAGATAGCCATTGACCGTGCCGTACGTGTCGGCGTACCGCTTGATGGAGCGCTTGACGGGGACGGCGAAGGGGACGTCACGGTAGTCGCCGGCCTTGCGGTGCTTGAGCGGCGCGTAGTCCTTCGTGGTCTGGTTGACCTGTTCGGTGATCCGGTACACGCCGTCAGCCACGATGTTGTTGATGTTCACAGCCAGAGCCTCGCCGTTGCGCATGCCGCGGCCGCTCATCAGATCGACGCGCAAGCCCACGGGCTCCGCCCCGTTCCGAGCTCGGGCGTCCGGGAGATCGTGCGACGGTCAGCACCGGCGCGCCCTGTGGTGCCGCATGGGAAGGCAGTTCTCCGACGCCGCCTGGGCGCGGTAGGTCAGCCCGAGCACGTGCTTCTGGGTGGTGACTCCCATGGCCGACCTCGCCTGATTGCCCATCAGGTGAGGTCAGCAAGAAGTCAGCATCGACCCGAGTACGCCCTCACACACACGCACACACCTGAGAGCCCGACCCGCTGCGTGCGGACCCCGAACCACCCTCGCGGGAGCAGTCAGCAGGCCACCCCTGCTCACGCCGGTTGACCGCCACGACCCTTTACTCACACCCTTTCATCCCGATATCATCCATTTACCGGATGGTCGACATGTCTCTGCGCGATCGGTCAGGACGGCAGGGTGACCGACTGGGCGTGGTGGAAGACGTTGCGCTCGTCCCAGATCCGCTTGGTGCGCTGCAGGCGGGCGTAGTTCTCCTTGTAGTACAGGCGGGGGTAGGCCGGGTCGCGGTCCGCGGTGGTGCCGAGGTCGACGTCCGGGTAGTTGACGTAGGCGCCGTCGGTGTCGGCGTTGCCGCCCTTCGGGTTGATCTCGGGGATGCCTCCGGTGGCCTGGTAGACGTCCTGGTAGAGGTCGGCCAGGTAGGCGAGGTGGCCGTCGTCGGCGGCGGGGTCGGTCCAGTAGGTCTGGTACTGGAGCTTCATGATCGAGTCCCGCTGGGGAACGGCCGTCTCGGTGGGGCCCTTGGTGTTGATCCGGCAGCCGTAGGAGTCGACCTGCACCAGGGTCTGGGTGAGGTCGAGCCCGGGGACGTCCTTGGTCAGCCACGTCCACAAGGCGTCGATGTGGACGTCCGTGAACGGTGTGCGGTGGTAGGCCGACTTGTACTTGCCGCGCTGGTTGTCGCCGGAGCCGTTGAGGGTCATGGTGGCCTGGAACCAGGGCAGTCGGCGGCGCTTGTCGGGGTACGGCAGGAAGAAGCCGGCGGCGCTGTGGGTCTGCATGGTGGCCTTGGTCGTCATGCCGCGTTCGAGGGAGTCGAGGAACTCGTCCAGCGGGGCGACGTCCGCGCCGTCCCACTGGCTGAGCAGGACGACGTTCCCGTTGCTGTGGTGGGTGAGCTTGAGCAGGGTGAAAAGGCCCTGGTAGACCGGCTCGTCCGGGCCGCTGTGCCGGGCGAGGAAGTCGCCGTAGTTCTTCAGCAGGGTGCGGAAGTCCTCGGGGTTCGCGAGCAGGTCCGCCCAGGGCCAGGCGATGCTGCTGAGCCAGACCTGCGGCGGCGGCTGGGGGATGCTGCGCGCGAAGTGGTAGCGCAGGACGACCCCGAAGTTGCCGCCGCCCCCGCCGGTGTGGGCCCAGAAGAGGTCGCGCTCGGGCGAGCCCTCCGGGTCCTTGCGGTGGGCCCGGGTCACCTCGACCCGCCCGTCGCGGACGGTCGCCACGTCGACCTGGACCAGGTGGTCGACGGTGAGCCCGTGCCGCCGGGAGAGCAGCCCGTACCCGCCGCCACAGATGTGGCCGCCCGCGCCGACGGAATAGCAGGAGCCGGCCGGGATCGTGACGCCGAATTTGCGGAACAGGGTGGTGTAGACGTCCCAGTTGGTGGCCCCGCCCTCGACCGCGTAGGTGGCTCCGCCGAACTTGTCGCGTCCTTCGTCCACACCGTTCATGGTGCTGAGGTCGAGGATGACGCCGTCGTCGTTGTCGACGAAGTTCTCGTAGCAGTGGCCGCCGCCGCGCACCGTCGGCCGCTTCCCCGCGGTGAGCGCGGCGGCCAGCGACCAGACCGCGTCGGGCTCGCCGCCGACCAGGCGGATGGCCGACGGCGTGCTGATCCAGCGCTGGTTGAACCCCTGGCTGAGCGTCCGGTACCGGGGGTCGCCGGGCAGCACGGACTGCCCCTCGGGCACCGTGTCGGCCCTGGCCGCACCCGCCGACAGCCCGAGCGGACCGAGCGAAGCCCCGCCGGCGGCGGCGATTCCGGCACTGCCCAGAAATCCTCGGCGGGACACTTCCCCATCGCTCACGGCGACATTCCTCTCGGTCCGAACCATTGCCTTCCGCCGCACGCTAACACGGGTTTCCCGGGATTCATTTCCACCCCAAATAAGTGTGACAGTACGCAATTTCGGACCCCGCGGAAATCCCACCCCGCCCGGGAATCGCCACCCGGCCCCGGGGAGGTCCGGGTCTCCGCACCGCGTCCCGGCCCGGCGGCCGAAACGCCCGCGCCGCCGCCG